>CALFYB010000313.1 GCA_937952995.1 uncultured Caulobacteraceae bacterium | reverse complement strand
AGAAGGTGAGGGACCGTTCCGCGCCGCTTTCGGCAACCTTGACATAATGTTTCAAGGTCCCGGCCACGAGCTTGAAATCCTCCTTCTTGACCATCACGCCCCAGCGGAAGGCCGAGCTTGAATTGATCTGGCAGTCTGTGCAGTGACAGACAATGACCTTGGCCGGGTCGATCTCGGCCTCATAGCGAATTGCGCCGCAATGGCAGGCACCGTCGATGTGCATGGGTGTCTCCTGAACCTGAGGCGATGGACTAGGCGCTCGGCTTATGGCCCTTGACGGTCACGCGCTCACCGTAGCGGGACATGGGCGCATAGTCCCAGACGGCATGGTGCTGTGTGCAGCGATTGTCCCAGAACACCATCGAGTTGGCCTGCCAGGGTATGCGGCAGATAATGGCGGGGTTGGACTCGGTCTGGCGATAGAGCAGATCGAGCAGGACGTCGCTCTCGCGCCGGGATAGCTCGACAATGTGCGAGGTAAAGCCGGGGCTGACATAGAGCAGCTTGCGACCGGTCACTGGATGGCGAACCACGACAGGGTGATGGCCCTCAGGATAGCCGCCTTCGGGAATGGTAAAGCCATATTGCTTGGCGAGGGTTTCGGCCGTGTGTACGGCGGTCAGGCCCTCCAGGAAGCTCTGCATCGCGGGCGAAAGGCACTCATAGGCGAGGTACATGTTGGCGAACATGGTGTCGCCGCCGCAGCCAGAGGCGGGCATTTCCTTGATGTAGAGCATCGAGCCCATCGGCGGCTCATCTTCGAAGGTCACGTCAGCATGCCAGCCTTCGCCGACGGCATAGACCGAGGTGCTGTCCATGCGAAGCCGCACAATTTCAGGATCAGCAACCTTGTTGGCCAGATTGGTCGGGTGCAGGTGCAGTTCACCAAAATGGCGGCCGAACGCCGTATGCTGCTTATGGTCCATGGTTTGATCGCGAAACAGCAGGACCATGTTCTCGTGAAAGGCCGCTCGGATCTCGGCCAATTGCTCGGGCGAGGGGCCTGCCCCAATGTCGACGCCGGTGATCTCAGCGCCGATGGTGTTGGTCAGTGGCCGCACGCCGATGGTCTTGTAGTCATTGCGGGTGCGGCTGTTCCACGCCTTGATGGCGGAAAGTGCGTATTGATCCACGATGTTTTTCCTCTCTAATTATGGGTGAACCATCAAGGTCAATGGTCCCAGCTCAAATCAAAAAGCTGATCATAGGCAAGGCCCCAAGGCGGGCGAAGGAAGCCAAGGGCGCGCACATCCTGTGCCCACTGGCCATAGGGGGCTTGGCGCGAAAAGGATGCGCCGCCGACCACGCGGCTGAGCAGGGTTAGGCAGTTTTCAGCGGTCTCGGCAATCACCGCCTTACCGCGCAGGCAAGCCACCGTTCCGTGGTCGTCACGCTCGACGGCGCTGATCATCGCCTCGAACAGTTGATCAATGGTCCAAGCCTGATTGACGATCTTGGTCCATTCGACCCGCTCATAGGCGCGCATCTCATGAGCCTTGGCCTTGAGCCGCGTTCTGGCAAAGGCGATGGCCTCCTGAACGACTGCCACGATGACGGCGCTGAACAGGCAGGCACCAAGCTGCGTCGATTGAGCCATCGAGGCGGGCACGGCCCCGGGCCAGGCCAAGGACTGGGCAGGGTAGTTCTTGAAACGAAAGGCATGGCTCTGGGTCGCGGCCATGCCGTGTCCGTCCCATTCGGCCAGCAGGGTCATACCCGTACTGCCGTCCCAAGGCTGGTCTCGCATGTCCATGAAGAAGATGTTGGGCGCGGCTGCCCCGTCAGGCTTTGCCGTGGTGATCATGAAATCACTCATCCCAGAGCCTGAGCCGAAATGCTTGTCCCCGCTCAGCCGCCAGCCTCCGCCATCGCAAGCCTCGGCCCGGGTCACGGTTTTCATAATGTCACCGCCGCTGCCGGGCTCGGAAGTGATGGTTCCCCACATCCGGCCTTCCTTGGCGCTTTGAAAGCAGAAGGCGCGTTGTTCGGACCAAGCCTTTGCGTAGTCATCGGGGGCGGTCTCGGTGCCGAGCCAGCTGATCAGCACGATGGGGTGCATTGCGGCCACCAGCGCCACGGCTGGATCACCCTTGGCAAGACAGTTGATAAGGCCTGCATAGTCTCGGACCGATGCCTGCAACCCGCGCCAAAGGCCGCCTTGTTGCGCCGGAACACCGGTTAGAAAAAACCCCGTGTCGCGCAGCCGATCAAAATCGGACGGGTCAAGGGTGCGCCGCCGCTGCCGCTCGGCAATTTGTGGCCGCATGAGGTTGGCCAGCTGCTCGATCCTGTCGCGCACGTCCTCGCAGTTCGGTGCCGATTGCGCTGGCATGGTTCCTCCCGGTCGGTTTTTGGCGTTTGCCTTTTGGGAATGTTAGGCAGCAATCCTCGCGTAGGTTTGACAAATCTGGACAAAGGGTTGACATATTTTGACATGTCTACCGATCCCCGTCCGCTTCTCGCGCGAAGTGCCAGCCTGATGGGGTTTCAGGCGGTGGTCACCGAGGCTGGTCATGATGCCTTGGCTCTGGTTCGGGCGGCGGACCTGCCCGAGACCTGTCTTGATGAGCCCGACCTCAAGGTCCCGACGGCAAAACTGCTCGACCTGCTTGAACGTGGGGCAAGTCAGACGGGGCTGGAGGATCTGGGACTGCGGATGGCCGTCAAACGGCCCTTTTCAAATCTAGGGACCTTTGGCCTGGTGCTGCGTGAACAGCCCGATGTCCGCCGGGTATTGGCCGCCATGTCGAGCACGGTCTGGGTCCAGACCGAGGGGGTGCACCTTCGGGTCGAGGAGAGCGGTGATCTGGCCATTGTCACCTTTGCCATCGCCCCAGCCTTGGGCCGCGGCGTGCGTCAGGCGGTCGAGTTGAGCGCCGCCGTCGCAATGCGGGTATTGCAGCGGTTTTTGGGCGAAGATTGGTGCCCCGACATGGTCCTCTTTCGTCACAAGGCCCCGCGCTCCGCAGCGCGCCACCGGGCCGTGTTCGGATCCGTGCCGCTGTTCTTGCAGGACCGGGACGCGCTCGTCCTTCGCCGCCGGGACCTAGATACAGCCCTGCCGGAGTCCGATGCCCGCACGGCGGCCAATCTGGCGCGATATCTCGAGTTTGTCGCGGGGGCGCGGCCGCAAGACCTTGCCAGTCAGGTGCGGGAGGTCATGGCCGATCTGTTGCCAAGCGGTCAGTGCCGGCTTGAGCGTGTGGCCGAGCAGTTGAACCTCCAGCCGAGGACCTTGCACCGGCGTCTGGGCGAGCGCGACACCCGCTTTGGCACGCTGCTGCAGGAGGTACGGCTCGCGGCCTTTCAGCGCTACAGCCAATCGGGTGATCGATCCTTTTCGGACATGAGCGACCTGCTAGGCTTTTCCAGCCTGAGTGCCTTCTCACGTTGGAAGCGCCACCTCTGACGCCTCAACCAAGCCCTTGGCGAGCGCGAAGGGGTGTGAGACCCTCGTGAAAACAATGTTGGGGGGATTGATCGATGAACGCACCGGCAACGACGCCAGAGGCGCTGGCTTGGCACCTTCAGGGCAACTGGGCACCGGTCTTTGATGAGATCGAGGCTGGGCCACTTCACGTCACCGGCGAGATCCCAAAGGACCTGTTTGGCGACTATGTGCGTATCGGCATGAACCCCCGGTCGGGCCATAGTGACCACTGGTTCTCGGGCAATGGCATGATCCATTCGGTCCAGCTCGAAAATGGCCAGGCGAACTATCGCAATCGCTATGTCCGAACGCCCTATTATGAGGCCGACATGACCATGATGTCGGGCATGTTCGATCCGGCAGCATCTCCGGCCAATACCAACATCATCCGCCATGCGGGCCAGTGGCTAGCCTTGGAAGAGGCGCATCTGCCTTGGGCGGTGGACCGTGATCTCAATACGCTGGGTGCCCATGACTATGGCGGCAAGCTAACCGGGGCCATGACCGCCCATCCGCGCGAATGTCCGGAGACGGGCGAGCTTCTCTTCTTTGGCTATCAGCTGGCTCGCGCGCCGCACCTGACCTATTACCGTGTCGACCGCGCTGGACAGATGGTTGAGGCCGAGCCCATCGACCTGCCCAATCCGGTGATGATGCACGACTGGAATGTCACTCGAAACCATGTGGTGTTCATGGACTTGCCGGTGGTGTTTGACCTCAGCGCGGCAATGAAGGGGCAAGCTCCTCTGTCGTTCAAGCGAGAGGCCGGAGCGCGCCTTGGGGTCATGAAGCGCAACGGGGCCAAGGGGCAGGTGCGCTGGTTCGAGATTGAGCCCTGCTATGTCTTCCATCCCGTCAATGCCTACGAACAGGGCGACCAGATCGTGATCCATGTCTGCCGTCAGCAGCAGGCGATGGTCGGCGGGTTCTCCAACCTCTATGGCGGCGAGGCCACGACCGGCAAGATCTGGCGCTGGACCATCGATCTGGCCAAGGGAACCGTGAGCGAAGAGCAGATCGACGATGCGGCCTCAGACTTTCCACGCGTCAATGACAGCCTCGTCGGCCTGAAGGCACAGTTCGGCTATACGGCCAGCTTGAATGAGCGGGCACCGTCCCTGACGCTGGGCCAATATCTCTACAAATATGATCTCAGCAGCGGCCGAAAGCAGGTGCGTGATTTCGGGGCTTCAAACCATCTGGGCGAACCGATCTTCGTTCCCCGGCCCGGTGCCAAGGCCGAGGATGATGGCTGGGTCATGGCGCTGAAGCATGATGAGGCCATCGACCAGTCCGCGCTGGTCATTCTGAATGCTCAGGACTTTGACGGCGAGGCTGTCGCAACCATCACCATGCCGCGCCGCATTCCTTACGGCGCGCACGGCAACTGGATGGCGCGGTAGGCGAGGGGGGCTTACGAACTCGGTAAGGGGACTAAACCGCCCCAGACGACTAGCAGGGCACCCAATCCGATGGCGACGCCATAGGGGACGCTGTGGCGGTGATCGTCCTTGCCTTTCAGCCCGACCATTGCGTTTTTGCGGGCTGGTCGTGCGATCAGGAAACTTAGGGCAACGACACCCCCACTCACCGCTGTGGCGAGCGTAAAGGTCCCTAGCAGTTCAAGCCCGGTAAATAGGGCGAGGGCAGAGAATAGCTTGACGTCGCCGGCACCCATCAGGTTCAAACTATACAGCCCAAAGCCGATAACGAAGCTAATGGCCGCCGCCGCGAGCGCCGAGCCTGTTCCAACACCCTTTTCGGAAATGGCCCAAATGGCAAAGAGCGCGATGATAGCGACCGTGCAGGCATTGGGAATTTTTCGGGATCGGACATCGCTGATGCCTGCCCAGACCAAAACACCGGTTATGGCGATCGCGATCGAAAGGTGCAGAAAATTAAGGCTGTGCATCGATAGCGCTCCCTTGCTCGGCGGCGAGACGCGAGGTGAATTTTAGGTTTTCTGCGGCGCGATCATAGTAGGAGCTTCGAGTTCGCAACGCGCTATTGAGCAGTTCGGTCGCCTTGTCGAAGTCACCCCGCATCGTGGCGGCAAAGCCCGCATTGTTGAGCAGAGCAGCCTGATCTTTGGGGCTGCCGCCCGCGATTGCCCGCTCATAATCACCGCCAAGAGCGAGGGCTAGCCTAAGGTTCCCGCGTGCGCAGACCATCGTGGGCTGCTTCTTGAGCGCAGCTATGAAGTCACGGATCGCTGCCTCGCGTTGGCCCTGCAGCAAGAGGGAGTAGCCCCGATTGTTCAACACGATGGCGGCATTGTCAGAGGCCGTTAGGGCCTTATCGTAAGCCGATTGAGCCTCTTGCCACTGTTGGCGCTGATCATGAAGGCTGCCCAAGGCGTTCCAAGCCCGCCATGCCATCGGGTTCTCTGCGACAGCGGATTGCAGTGCACTAAAGGCTTGTTGAGTTTGACCGGCAGAGAGAAGGGCAATCGCTTCTCCCTCTAAAGCCGCTGCACGTGTGATCGATGATGCCTGTGCGAGCCTAAAATTCTCTGCAGCCGAGACAAAGCGCCCGCGCTTCAGGTCTAATTCCCCTCGTGCGAGCCACAGTTTCGGATCCTGCGCGCCGGTTAACATGGCCTCATCTAGCCATCGGCTCGCATCAACGAAACGCTGCTCCTCCATGGCCTGCTGCACTCGCTTCAGCAGGTCATCGGTCGCGACATGAGGGGCGGCGTCTGCGCGGGGGGGACGCGCAGACGCCTCGGAGATCATAAAGCTGAGGGCTGCGGCCACGGCTAAGGCCGAAACCCTGCCGGGGCGGCTCATGATCGTCCGATGGGGTTATGGGTTTGGCGATGGAGCCGATTTGGCCATTCCACCGTGTCTCGGCCGAGGGTTAAGGCGATGACCGAGCAGCGGGTACCGCAGTCGACCAAGGCTGTCTGCCCGGGTAATGTCAGGGCCAGAACCTTCGCCACGATCCGACGTCGATGCGGGTGCACTATGGTCGTTCTGGCGGTGGTGGGTTCCGGTTCGGCGAGGCGCGCGGGAACTGACCAGCCCAAGTTGCCGAGTGTTTTGCGAACGGTCTCTGCACGATCTTGGAAGCCCGTACGATCCACAATGCTCACCCCCTTACCCTGGCCGGGCGGCAGATCAATCACGCTGACCTGGGCGAGGTTGACCTCTGTTGGCTTAAGAGGCGACTTAAGCTGGATCGGCGTGGGGCGGCTCTCGATCAAAGCGGCGTATAGCGCCTTGCTGCTTTGGCTCAGGATTTCAGAGTAACGCAGATTGTTTGCAATGATCGGGGATTGACGATCTATCTCAATGGCTTGTGCGTAATATTTAGCACTCAGGTCGAACCGACCCAGCTTGTCATAGACGACACCAAAGGCGTTGATGACCCTCACATCGTCTGGCCGCTTAGCACGCGCGACCTGTAACAAAGACAATGCGGTCGCATAATCGCCGAGATCCATCGCGCGAAGAACGGCGTTATAGTCGTCGTGCTCTTGGTCGGGTCCAGCACTTGATTTGGCGAAAATGGGATGGGTTTGAACCCATGACTTAGGGTTAAAGGCTCCTGCGCATCCAACGAGGCTCATCGATAGGCAGGCTGTGATGATCCAGTTGGAACGAGCACTTTGCGACATTGGATGCAGCATGGTGAGCCTCAAGGATTGCGGATGGTGGAATAGGATGCAGGCCTGTTGGTCGTGTCTAAAGCGGGACCAAAATTGCGAACCATATCGATGACGGGTGGCAGCAGCAGCGCCACGATGATCACGGGCATGAAGCAACCAACGACGGGCAGGGTCATCAGCACGGGAATGCGCATGGCCTTCTCCTCGGCCTTCAAGAAGCGTGTCTCGCGCATTTCCGAGGAATAGGTGCGAAGGCTCTGACCGATACTGACCCCTAGGGTGTCAGTCTGAATCAATAGGGCGACAAAAGACTTGATGCTGTCGACATTGGCTCTTTGCGCCATGGCCCGCAGGGCGTCAGGCCGACTGCGTCCCGCGCTCAGCTCGTCAGTCATGCGGTTCATCAGAGCCGATACGGTGGGGTGTGTTTCGCGCACCTCACGAGCGACCCGAACAAAGGCAGACTCCAAACCCAGACCTGCCTCAACGCAAATGACCAAGAGGTCCAGCGTGTCTGGAAATTCGCGCTCAATCTGATCACGTCGGGACTGAATCCTGCGGTCTAGAAAGGCCCTGGGTAGGATGAGCCCGACGCCGCAGAGGGCCAGCGGTAGGACAATGGTGCCCAATCCGCCCTTGGGTGGTGCGATCAAGGCCTGGCCCGCGATCAAGGCAATCGGCAAGCCGATGGCTAAGACAAAGCGGCAAATGAGGTACCATAAGGGTGCGGTTGGATAGTCAAATCCGGCCATCGCTAGGTCTTGGCGTAGCCGAGAGTCTTCGCCATGCTCCGTTGCTGAGAGTGCAGACTGAACCCACGCTAAGAACCGATTGTTCACCTTCTCCGTCTTGAGCAAGGTATGGCTGCCAACCTTCTCGCCGGATTGGGGCTGAGAAAGTCCAAGGCGACGATAGACCACAAGCGTTTGGCCGACCAATCGCAGCCCCAGCAAGGTCAAGGTTGCCATGGCGCAAAACGTAAAGGTGAGGATGATGGTGTCCAACATGCTGGGCATAAGACCCTCAATATTTGAAATTGATAATGCGATTGATCATGATCCAACCGATACCGTAGAGGCCGAGTGTCAGTGCGACGGCGGGCCAAAAAATCGGATCATTAAACTTGTCTGAGTAGTAGGTAGGGTGGGACATGAATTGAAACGAGACGACCACCACCGGTAGGATGCTCAAGATCAGGGCGGAGGCTTGGCCTTCACTGGCAAGCGCCTTGACGCGCTTTCCGAGCGTTTGGCGTCCGCGCATTACGGTCGCGAGTCCCTGCAGAATTTCCGCAAGATTGCCGCCAGTTTCGGCTTGAACAGTGACGCTGACTGCAAAGAAGTGCACGTCTGGCGATCCCGTTCGCCTTCCCATATTCAGCAGGGCTTCGCGAAACTCCGCGCCATAGTTGGTTTCGTCGACAACCAAGCCCAGCTCCGAGCCGATAGGGTCGCTCAACTCCTCCGCAGCTAGTCGTACAGCGGCTACAGCGGGGTGACCTGCCCTGACCGCGCGGGTCACGATGTCGAGGGCTAGAGGCAATTGCTCTTCGAGTTTGCGGATCCGCGCGCGTCGCTTAGATCGGATCCATGACCAGACCCCGATGATGGCGAGCACCGCCGCTCCCGCGAGCGACAGGGTGGTGTTGGCCAGGCTCTGGAAGTTCAGAGCCATTCCGGAAAGACTGGCGGTGATCAGCCACAGTCCTAGCCCAATCGCCAGGGTAAGAACGATCACACGTTGGCCTGATAGGTCCAGGCCAGCCTGAGCCAAGGCGGTGTTCAAGCCAGCGAAGCGAGCATCAAACCATCCGTCTTTCGACCGGGCTTGATACCCTTTTCGCATCAAGGTCGCGAAGACCTTGTCTGGACTAAGGCCAGAGCTCAACATCGCCAAGCGTCGGTTCAGACGTTTGGATCGATCGCTTGCGGTGAAGTAAAGGCCCGCTGCGGTCTGAACAATGATCACGACAGACACGAAGGCCAGCACATACAGGATTGAACTTGGAATTGGAGGCATGTTGGTGCTCACCCTGCTGTGGCTAAGTTGGCCAATTTCGGAACCTGAAGACCGCGTGCTTTGAGAATTTCGAGTAGTTTTGGCCGGATACCTGTCGCTTCAAAGGTGCCCGAAATCTCGCCAGATTCTAGGCGGCCACTGCGGCGATAGCGGAAGATTTCTTGAGTGCTGATGGTGGTTTCTTCCATCCCGACGACCTCCTGAATGGACACAACACGTCTGTGGCCATCATCCATGCGCTCAATCTGAACGACCACGTTGATCGCGGTGGAAATTTGCTGGCGGATAGAACTGGGCGAGATGTCGAGCCCGGCCATGCCAATCATCTGCTCAATACGAGACAGGGCGTCTCGGGGCGTATTGGCGTGAACGGTGGTCATGGAGCCATCGTGACCGGTGTTCATGGCCTGCAGCATATCGAACGCTTCGCCAGCCCGGACCTCGCCGACGATGATACGGTCGGGCCGCATTCTTAGGGCGTTTCGGACAAGATCTCTTTGGTTGATCTCCCCGCGCCCTTCGATATTGGGCGGTCTGGTCTCTAATCGGCCGACATGTTCCTGTTGCAGCTGCAATTCCGCCGAATCTTCAATCGTTACAATGCGTTCTGTGCTTCCAATGAACGACGACAGGGCATTGAGGAGCGTGGTTTTACCCGAACCGGTGCCGCCTGAAATGAGGATATTGCGGCGGGCGATAACAGCAGCAATCAGCGTGTCTGCCATTTCCTGCGACAAGGTTCCAAACCCCACAAGTTGGGGCATGCTAATGGGTTTGCGCGCAAATTTTCGGATGGATACGAGGGGGCCGTCTACCGCTAGCGGGGGGATGATGGCGTTGAATCGGCTGCCATCGGCGAGACGGGCGTCAACCATGGGCTGAGACTCATCTACCCGGCGACCGACAGCCGATACGATCTTGTTTATGACCCTGACCAGATGCCGGGTGTCTTGAAACTTGACGTCGGTTCTTTCGAGATGACCCTGTCGTTCGACATAGACCTTGGCATGGGTGTTGATGAGGATATCCGTGACGCTATCGTCTTTAAGGAGGGGTTCGAGAGGGCCGAGCCCGAGCAGCTCATCAAGGACGTCATCGATCAGCTGATCCAGTTGTGTAAAGCTCAAGACCCTGCGCTCTTCAGCCAGGAGCCCTGCAACCGCCCCTCGAATTTCCTGCCGTAAGGCTTCTCTTGGTGTCTTATCGAGAAGGCTGAGGTTCAGAATGTCGATCAGGCGCTGATGGATGCGAACTTTCAACGCGGTGGCATCTTCGATCGGCACGATGAAGGGGCTAACCGGCAGGGTGTCGGCGTTTTGTTTTCGGTTGGCGCTGGTTTTTTCAAACAACATTTTGCTATTTCCAAGCCTGCTGCAGTGTTTTGTTGTAGCCGTTGATGGCTAGGGTGCCATTCATAACGTCGGCTAATCTATTGATACTTTTACTAATTTTTGTCGGGTGGCGTAGGATGCTGGCATCCATGCCCTGATTGACCGCGCTGAGCATGGCGCGTCGGTCCTCTGGGATAACCACGTCGAATTTGCGCCCGATGCCGCGTTCGGCAGACTTGATCGGAAGAGCGTTCAAATGGTCAGCCGACACTGCGTTGCAGACCAAAGTCATCGGGCGATTGGTCAGCCTCTGGGCCTCCAGCACCCTCAATTGCCGTTTCATAATCTGGACGTGGGGTACGGACAGATGTGTGACCAAGACGATGTGATCGGCATTCTGCAGGACCTGGTTCGACCAAGCGGTCCACTCACTTGGCAGATCAACGATCGTCGTCTGAAAGTCACGTCTCATGCCGGTCATGAGCGCGTCTGCAATCTCAGCCGTCATGGTGTCTAGGGCCACGACCTCCTTTGGTGCTGCCAATAGCCGAAGACCGCTGGAATGCTTGGCTAGGGCGGTGGGAAAGGGGGTGTCAGCGATATTTGATCCCGACTTCAGGCACTCGACGATCGAGATACTGTTTGGAATATCGAGGTAGATTTCCGCGAGGCCAAACTGAACGTCTAGGTCGGCAAAGCAGACGTCTGTCTGGTGTCGATCAGCCAGCAGCAGCCCGAGTTGGACACCCATCGTTGTTGCGCCAACGCCGCCGCCGGCTTTCATAAAGGCAATAATCTTGCCGTGTCCTTTGCCATCGCTTGGCGCGGAGGCCTGCTTGGCTAGAATTCGCTCTAGACTAAGAGCAAGTGAAGGATCGGTAACGGGCTCGGGCAACACGTCAGCGACACCGGTGTGCACCAAATCTCGAATGGACGAGACATCCGCGTTCTCAAGAACGGCGATGATTTTGGTTTGGAGGGGCCCTGCGGAGAACCGCTGAACCAGTTTTTGAACCTCTGAAATCCTGGACTTGTCGACCGGGATGATAATGACGTCGCAACCGCCAAATTCACCGGTTTCCCAACCTTCGCCTAAGGTCTCAAAGACGATATTCGAAAACAAAGATCGGAGCGCCGGCAAACGCGCCTCGCCACCGATGGCCGATGGAACGACGCCGACATGTTGGGTGCCCAGAAGTGGCAAGGCCACGACATTATCATTTTGGGCGGCACCCTTTGGAATGCCATTGGTTGGGTCAGTCATTTAACGAGCACTCCGGACCGTGGGTTTGTCTCATGAAGGTGCCCATCATGCAGAAACGGGCCTTTGGACGATCAGCGTAAAAGGGTGGCATCAGGGCGCTACCGCATTGGTCTGGAGGCCGATGGTTGACGCTGTTGCGGAAGGCGCAATCACGCGGCCCGTTCGGTATCTTTCTTGAGCCAGGTGGACGCGGGCACCGTTCGATCCGGGGGCCGCTGTGGCCGCATAGGTCGCATCTGGATCGGCGATTTGAGACACAACCGCTTGCTTGACGGCAAATCCAAAATCAGCGCTGAGGTGCGGGGCTGCCGTGGTGCATCCACTCAGCGCTATGCAGCTGAGGGCTGCGAGGCCAAGGCCTGAGACGGTTCTAAGGGTATGGGTCATTGGAAATGTCCTAGTAGAGGATGTGACCGTGGGGGCCATCAATGCCTCCCTTGGTGGGGTTACCGCTCATCAGCGTCCGATCTTGGCTGCGCGTGGTTGTGTCTCGCCCTTGATCTCGGCCCTGGAGGAAAAACTCGAAATCTGACGGCGGAACAAAATGCTCGTCGGGCATGGTGCCGGTTGCGCGACGTGGCGTGACCAGGTGCGGGGTGACGACAATCACCAGCTCGGTCTCGTCGCGTTGATAGCCTTTGGATCGAAATAGGGCCCCGAGAACGGGCATATCCGCGACGAACGGGAACTGGCGGGTCTGGTTGAGGTAATCTTCTTTCAGCAGGCCTGCGATCGTGAAGGATTCACCGTCTCTTAGCTCCACCGTGGTCTTGGCGCGCCGAACCTTGATTCCGGGGATCTTGATGGTGCCAAGTTCAATTGAGACCGTCGGATCGATGCTCGAAACCTCGGGGTTCACCACCAGATTGATCAACCCGTCCTTCAGTACGGTCGGGGTAAAGCCCAGAGCGACACCGAATTGTTTGAATTCAATGGTCGTGTTGGTGAAGCCGCCCGTGGCGTTTTGCTGGGCGACGGGAACCGGGTACTCACCCCCCGCCAGGAAGCTGGCCGTATCGCCCGACATGGCAACGAGGTTGGGTTCTGCGAGGGTCTTGGCGAGGTTCTTGGTCTCTAGGGCATCGATAAGCAGCTCAAGATCATTGTTGAACAGGGCGCTAATCGACCCGAAGCTTTCGACAAGTGCCCCGCCGGCCTTCACATTTGTATCTCCAGTGAAAACACCGACATTATTGCGGTCGCCTCCACCGAAATTGTTGACGTTGAGGCGCAGGTTCTTCGCGGTCGAGCGTTGCATTTCTACAAAGCGCACCGACAACATGACCTGCTGGGTGCCCTCGACGCTGAGCATGTTTACGACCTTATCGGGGGCGTAAGACTGGGCTAGGGCGATGACCTGTTGCAGGGCGGCTGGGCTGCCGACGGTTCCAGACAGCACAATCGATTGATTGGCCCCATTAACAGCCAGCCGCTGCTCCAGCGGTAGAACATCATGGAGGCGGCTCTTCAGGCCCTCGACATCGGCGGACACGACAATGTTTGACGCCGAGATGAGCCGCTTCTTGGGGCCATAGACCGTCAGGCCTGTAGAGCCCAGCGCCTTACCGATCACGTAGATTGAGCGGTTATTCAACGGCAAGACATCAGCGATCTTTGGGTCGGCGACCATGATCTCGCTGAACGGCTCAGCCAGATTTATGACCTTGGACTTGCCCACGGATAGGGCGGTCTCCGGCGCACTGGATAGTGCAGGGGCCTCTGCCGCGATGGTCGAGATTGGCCAGGTCGCGAGGCCAACGGTCAGAGCCGCCGCGAGTGTGTAGGCCTGTTGGCGGAAGAGTTCGGGAATATTGTTCATTGTCTTCACCTTGGTTCCCCCAAGAGCGCCTATTGCGCCGTGCGCACGCCGGATGGGTGCTGATGAGGCCCGTTAGGAGCCGATCGAATAGTTGGACGTTTCAGTGCCGCGGATGACCTTGACCATCTCGGGGGTGGGTAGGCGTGGCCGTGCGCGCGGTGCAGAGCGTTCGCGAAGATTGACCACTTTGGAGCCAGCTGGCGTTGCGGCCGTCAGCGCTGTGAGGTCTTTGAAGGTCATGACCGGTTGCGATAGGGGGGTCTGGTCGCCGAGTTGACGAAGGGACAGGGTGATGAGCCCGACCGACTGTCCAAGGGCGACCGCAGCGGCCTGGGTTGGCGTGACCTCGACGGTGACGGATTTCGAGACCAAGGGCTTTTCGCTCTGTTGGTCACTGGTCTGGTCAACGCCCAAAACCAAGACATTTTCGGCGATCGCTTGGGTGATGGTAGATGACGCCTCGCCCGAAGAGACGGTCCGCGTCAGGTAGATATCGACCCGGTCACCGGGCAAGGCAAAGCCGCCGACACCGGTCACATCAGAGGAGCGGACGCTGACGGCTCGCATGCCAGAGGCGAGTGCGCCCGACAGGTTCGTCTTTGCGTTTGGACCACTCAGTTTTGATGCCAGAACAGGCTCATTGACCGTCATGGACCTCAGGACCTTGCGGTCACCGGGCGCAATGGCCTGATCGACAGCCTTAAACGCACCCGTTGGAACTGAGTTGCTTGGATAGGGCACGGTTTTCAGCATGATCGGCTTTAGACCGGTTCCACGTTCGATGGGGATGGCCGCTACGACCACAGGCGTTGTGGCCTGCCCTGGGGCCGCAACCGAACTATTGGCCTGGCGTGCGTTCAAGAGCTCTCGAACACCAAATAGCGCCAATAATCCAAGCAATATCGCAACAGAAAACGAGGCCAATGTTCGAATATTCATGATGTTTTCCTGGCGAAATAAATATTAAAATCGGAACAAATCAGAAAATATGATTTCTGATTTGTTCCTATGATAAATTTTCCTGCCGGTTTATTTATTTTTCTGATTCAGAGATCCAAAAAATAACACCAGCGTAGC
>CALFYB010000312.1 GCA_937952995.1 uncultured Caulobacteraceae bacterium | reverse complement strand
CCATCGGTCTTGGGACGGATGCGGGCATGCCCGGCACACCCCATGGCGTTTCAACCCATCGAGAGATGGAACTCTTGGTCCGGGCGGGCCTAACCCCGACCGAAGCCTTAGTCGCAGGTACATCCGCCAGCGCCCGTCTGATCGGCCAGTCCGCCGACCGCGGCGTCATCGCGCCTGGAATGCGGGCGGATATGGTGCTGATCAAGGGCGAGCCTTGGAAGGTCATTTCAGATGTTCGCAAGATCGACCGTGTGATCCTTGATGGTCGGTTAGTTTTTGGTACCGGCGCACCGCCCATGGTCGCTAATGTCGCCAAAACCCTTACCTCACTGAAGCTAACCACACCTCTGATCGATGATTTTGAGCGCCAAGATGGTCGCACACAATTGGACACTCTGCGCACCGACGAATTTGATGGCGGCATGGACCGTACCGTCGAGGTCAGTCAGGTCTTTAGCCGTCCCGAAGGTGGCCACGGCTTGAGCGTCTCAGCGCGAATGTCCGTCAAGGCCGCTCCGGTCGCTGGCGTCAATCTACCCCTATCGCGGGGCGGGATTCAGCCGAGGGACGTGCGGGCCTTTAACGGCGTCCAAATCGATATCCGGGGTCAAGGCAACTATAGTGTGGAGTTCGATGGGACCGGGGGCAGTTGGAGCGAGACTGTCGCGGCCAACGATCAATGGCGTACCATCAAGGTGCCCTTTGCGGCCCTGAAAGGTCGCTCGCCCTGGACCGGTGATGACGTGACCGCCCTTCAGATCACCGCGACACGGTCTGCTGGGCAAAAGGTCTGGCTGGAACTGGACAATGTGACTTTCTATTGATCTGACCCGCCATCTCGCTATTTTGCGACGAAATTAAGACAACTGTGGGGGCTGAGGGGCTCACTGCAGCACCAATGAGTGAACTTCAGGGGACCACAATGACCAGCATGCGAAGCGCAAACCTGCGCGCGATTATTTTTGCGACCACAGCGATCTGCACGGGCTGGAGCCATTCAGCCCTCGCTCAAGCGGCAAAAGCAGCGCCGATTGACGAAATCATCGTCGTTGGCTCACGGATTGAAGGGGCCAAGCTGACCGCTGCCTTGCCGGTTTCGGTTATTGGTGACGAGCAGATCAAGGCCATTGCCGCAATTTCAGGCGATGATCTGTTCCGCTCCATCCCTCAAATGGGTGATGTCAATTACAACTCATCGTACCTGCCCGGCAGCAGCAATTCCGCGCGCGGCGATATTGGTTCGGTGAATCTGCGTAATCTCGGTTCGGGCAACACTCTGGTCCTGCTCAATGGCCGCCGTGTCGTGAACCACCCCACCAGTCAGGCCGATGGTCTGAGCCTGGTTCCCACCTTGACCTACAACACCAACGCCATCCCGACGACCGGCCTGAAGCGCTTGGAAGTTCTGCGTGACGGCGCGGCCGCCATCTATGGCGCAGACGCTGTGGCCGGTGTGGTCAATACGGTGCTGAAGTCCAATTTCGAAGGTTTGCAGGTCGAGGCCCAATATGGCTCGGCGGAAGGCACCGACCTGTCGGAGTCGGGCGTCAACGGCCTCTGGGGTCATAATTTTTCAAGGGGCAATCTGACCGCCTTCTTCAACTATGATAAGCGCACGGCGCTCAAATCGACCAACCAAGACTTCACCACGTCCTCGGACCGCCGAGCGCTGTTTGCTGGAACTCGGTTTGATGGCGCAACCGCCGTTGATGGCCGGACGACCACCACGCCTTGGGGCAGCTTTACAGCCGCATCTGCGGTGCGCGTGGGTACCAGCCTGATCACCAGCACCGGCGGGGCCTTCCACATTCAACCCACGACCAATCCGGGCTGCTTGGTCGGTCTGGGCAATGGCATCTGCCTTCAGAGCGGAGCGCCTGCAACGTCCGCCGAAGACCGCAATCTGCGCTTTGACAATTCCGCTCTTGGCCTGTCGGTCATGCCGGAAGTCAAGCGGATCAATGTCTTCCTGACCGGCAACTATCAGGTCACGGACCAGATCACGGCCTTTACTGAGGTCGGCTTCTACAATGCCAAGACCACATCTTTGCAGGCCCCCGTCGCGACCACCTCAGCTCAGGTCATCACCGCGCCAGTCACCAGCTATTACAACCCCTTCGGTCCAACCACCCTTAACGGGGCGGCCAATCCAAACCGGATCGCTGGGACCACAGCCCCAATTGGCGGCCTCGCCGTCACGCTAACCAGCTACGCCTTTGCCGATGCTGGCCCTTCGCGAGTTGATGTTGAAAACACCCAAAACCGGTTCCTCGTCGGCCTAAAGGGTGAGCGGTTCGGCTTTAAGTGGGAAAGCGCGGCCTTCTATTCCGAAGCCAAGGCCAAAGATATTTCTGACGGTATCAGCGCCACGGCGCTGCAACAGCAGATCGGCCTTTCGACCGCCGACGCCTATAACCCGTTCAATGGCGGCAATGTCGCCCAGCCGAGCCTTGGGGATAGCACATCAAGCAGCAAGACCGCGCTGGATGCCATTCGCGTTCGCACCACCCGCGAAAGCACCAGCACCTTGGGATCAGCGGATTTCCGCGTCTCTAAGGCAGACCTGTTCGCCCTTCCCGGCGGTTCGGTTGGCGTTGCCGCTGGCGTCGAATATCGCCGTGAGACCCAAAAGGATGATCGCGACGCCCGTGTTGACGGCACCACCACCTATACCAACTCGGTCACCAAGGTGGCCTATGGCAGCGACCTTGTAGGCACCAGCCCCTCTCCGGACACCAAGGGCCAACGCAAGGTCTCGTCCGCCTATGTCGAGTTCGCAGTACCGGTGATCTCGCCAGAAATGGGCGTGCCGCTAGCGCGTAATGTCGAGCTTCAAATCGCCGGTCGCTATGAAGACTATAGCGACCTTGGCAATGTGGCTAAGCCGAAGGTGGCGATGGCGTGGGACCTGTTCGATGGGGTTCGCATGCGCGGGTCTTGGGCCCAAGGCTTCAAGGCTCCAAATCTTGAACAGATCAACGCCTCGATCGTCACGCGTGCCAACAGCCGGACCGACTGGGTCCGCTGCGAAGCCGATCTGCGCGCCAAGCGTATTGCAAGCTTCAGCAACTGCTCACGCTCGTTGAGCGTTTCGGCCCAGCGGGCCGGTAACCCCGACCTGAAGCCCGAAGATTCCGAAACCTACGGCTATGGCTTGGTCTTGGAGCCGAAGTTCATTCCCTCGGAGTTTGGCCGTTTCACCATCACCGCCGACTATTGGGATGTGAAGCAAGAGGGCATTGTGGGTCTGTTTGGTGAGGGTAACGCCCTGATCGCCGACTATCAGGCTCGCCTGACGGGCGGAACCAACCCCAATGTGGTTCGCGCTGCACCGACCGCTGATGACATCACAGCCTTTGCCGGTACGGGCCTCACGCCCGTCGGCACTGTGCTTTATGTCAAGGACCAGTATGTCAACCTGCTGCCACAAGAGGCGCGCGGTGTTGACTATGCCGTGAACTGGAGCCTGCGCGGCACCCGTTATGGGGATTTCAGCGTTCAGGTGACCGCAGCCAATCTGCTGAAATTCTATCAGAGCCCCTCACCGCCTATCGCGGCCCTCTTGGCTGCACGGGCTGCGGGTCAGATCAATGCCGGCACGACCATCACCGGCGGCGGCAATCTGGTGCGCCAGAACGGTAAGCCTGAGTGGAAGTTGAGCTCGTCTCTAACCTGGAGCCTGAACCAGTTCACGGTCGGGGCCTTCACCCAGTACATCTCGCCCGTGGACGATACGGGCCTGCTAGACTCGGTCGGCTCGCCTTGGGTGATCGACTCGCAAATGACCGCCAACCTCTATGGTCAGGTGGAGTTCGATAAGGGCCTTTTGGCCAATAGCAGCCTTAAGATCGGTGTGCGTAACCTGACCGATGAGAAGCCGCCTCTGTCCTCCAACGGCTATCTCGGCACCGTCTATCAGCCCTATTCCCGTTACTGGTATATGAGCGTGCGCAAGTCCTTCTAAACCGGCATGGCCGCCAACCGGACATCGGTTGGCGGCCAACGCATTCGCGGCGGTCACGAAGGACGGACTTTTCAGCTAAAAATGGGGAGATGGTGCCGGTTGCAGGAATCGAACCCGCGACATCCAGTTTACAAAACTGGCGCTCTACCAACTGAGCTAAACCGGCGCTGGCGTGCTTATGCCGCAAAATAGGGGGCGGCGTCACCCTGAAATTGTGGAATTACTACTGCGAAAAATCCGGCGCGTTCCGTCAAAGTCCTTACGGTGCTCCCTATCGGCGATGAGCGGGAGCTTTGCCGGGTCACATCTCGTGTTTCAACGGATTGAACGATAGGCCCATGCCCCTTTCAAAAGATCAGGTCGTTGACCTCTTGAAAACAAGTCCGGTGTTTGGCGGCATCCCAGATGATGAGATTGTCCGGCTGGCCACCCTAGCGCGCCAAGACTATTTCCCCGACCGTACCCTTCTTATTCCCGCAGACACTCAACCTGATCAGGTCTGGTACGTCCTGGAGGGCAATGTTCAGACCGGCATTTTCAGCCAAAGCGGAAAGCCCGCGTCTTTGCCGCCAATCGCGAGTGGGGAATGGATGCCTTGGATGGGTTGCTTTCTCGATACGCCCGTGTCCCATGAATATTGGTGCGATGCTCAATCTCGGCTGTTGTCGTTGCCGACAAAGACAGTTCGCATGCTCGCCCAGCGACACCCGCAAATCTATCTCGAAGCGCTCAAGACCGTCGGCGGGCGGCTAAACAGAATGATGAGCTGGTACCTAGCCAGCAGGCTTCTCGTTCCCGAGAAGCAATTGGCCTATCTCTTAGCGGGGCTCTATCCAGCAGGCCAGATGGATCCGATCACATTGACGCTCTCCTTAGAACAGATCGCTGCGATGGGGTTCGGCACGCGTCAACGGGTGGCCAGAATACTGGCTCGGCTTGAAAAGCGGGGCCTGCTCAAACGCGGTTTCAAGTCCGTCTCTATCTTTAGCCGGCGCGACCTGGTCCGATTCAGCACTCTTGCGTGATAAGTTCTCGTGGGTTTGGCCGCACAAACCTATGCACCCGTTGGCTTGTCAGTGTGGCGAGAGCCCACCGCCCTTTTTGTTATGGTTGTAACATCCACTGCCGATAAAATGTGCGTAGACTGACCACACAAAAAATCAGGGGGAAACCAAATGAACATGTTTCGGTTAAAATTACTCGCGACGGCGGCATTGATGCTGGTCCCATCGGCCCAAGCCTTTGCACAGGACAGCGGTGCTACGGCGCGGTCTGACAACCAATCGATCGAAACCATCGTCGTCACCGCTCAAAAACGCGCCGAAAATGTTCAAGATGTTCCCCTTTCGATTGTCGCCTTTTCTGGCGGAACGCTGGTTGCGAACAATGTCACCGACGTCAAAGGACTTGAGAAGATCGTTCCGAGCTTAAGGTTAGACGCCATCGCGCAAAGCGCTGGATTTGCCATTCGCATCCGTGGATTTGGTACCTCGTCTAACGCCGCCATTGACCCAAGCGTCGCGCCCTATGTCGATGGTGTCTACATTGCCAGGCCCGGCTCGCTCGTTTCTAGCTTCTTAGACGTGGCCGGGGTCGAGGTGTTGCGAGGCCCACAAGGCACATTGTTTGGTCGAAACGCGACTGTGGGAGCCCTGTCGATTCGATCAACCGCGCCATCAACCAGCGGTCAATCGGGCTCGATCATCGCTGAAGCCGGAAGCTATGGGACCTCGAAAGTCGAGGGGATTTTCAATCAGCCACTCAGCCAAACCTTTGCCGCCCGGGTCGCGGCCTATCACGCGCAGACGGACGGTTTCATTACCAACCGCTCTGATGGCCAAAAATATGGCAGCCGGAACGATGACGTCGCACGCCTATCGGTCAAGGGAGAACTCACCCCTGCCATAGGCTGGACCGGACGCGTAGATTATGCTCGATCAACCGGCGACGGCTTTGCCGGCAACCAACTTGACACCAACACCATGACGCCAAGCCAAATCGCGGGTTTGACTGCCAAGACACTCAACAACCCGCCGGTCCTAAACCGCGAAACCAGCCTGACGGTTAATCAGAAGTTCGACAATCCCGATCTCAATGACCGTCAATATGGCGTCAGTAGCGAACTCAATTTCGATACGCAATCCGGCTTTTCCATTAAGATGATCAATGCTTATCGCGATTGGCAGAATGAGCAAACGGATGGAGATGTCGTTTTTACGCCATTAGATTTGCTTAATCGCCATGCGAAATTCCAGAGCACGTCTACCAGCCACGAACTTCAGCTGATTTCTCCAAAAGATAAGCTGCTCGGTGGGCGTTTTGACTTTGTTGCAGGCCTTTATTATTTCGACGAAGACTACAGCATCGTCCAGTCCGCCGATTTGGGGACACAACTCTGTGGCATCCTGTACAGCACAGCCGCGACAGCAGCACGCAAGACCAGTTGCCTAGCGGGACCGGCGTTAAACGCCTACGGGACCGCCTTCAATCAAGCCGCCAAAAGCACGGCAGCCTATCTGCAAACCGATTTTAAGATTACCCCCAAGATCGACCTGATCCTCGGGGCTCGCACCACTCAGGATAAGAAATCGGGATCATTCGTCGGCTACGCCAACAACAGCGCGGTCGGTGCCGGCGTGATCCAAGCACCGGAAACCACAAACCTCAATTTCAAGGACAGCCGCCCCAATTGGCGCGCAAACCTTACCTGGCATATCGCACCGGAGACGATGGCCTTTGTAACCTATTCCACGGGCTACAAGTCTGGGGGCTTCAACTCGGCGGGTGCCGCAGCCTCACTCGGCGCAAAACGACTGTTCCAGTCGGAAACGTCGGATGATGTCGAAATCGGCCTGAAAACCATGGGCTTTGATCGACGTGTCCAGCTCAATGTCACCCTGTTCCAAACCAATCTGAAAGGCTTCCAAGAGCGATCCTTTGACGGTTTGAGCTTCATTATCCGCAATGCCGGCGATGTGAGGGCCAAGGGCGTAGAGGTGGAAGGACAAGCGCGCGTCATTGACCATTTGAAGGTCGACTTTGGTATTGCCTACAATGACAGCATCTACACGTCCAACAAGACGGCCCCTGGCCTTCCTGGTTGCACGGGCGCTGCCACGTCCTGCCCCACCATCCAGAATTTGACTGGCAAAGCCACGACCAATTCCCCGAAATGGCAAAACAACTTCGGCGTAGAGTATAATTTTGGACAGGTATTCGCAGGCTGGTCGTTGAAGGCGCGGACCGGTGCGAGCTACGCATCAGACTACCTCGCCAGCCCCGATTTGAATCCTCAATCAAAGGTCAACTCTCTGACCTTGTATAACGGGCGCATTACAGTCACGAGCCCGAAAGCCGATTGGGTTGTTGCTCTTGCTGCCGACAATCTGTCGGATAAACGTTTTCTTCGCGGTCGCTTTGCTCAGACCTTTGATAGCCAACTTGGCTTGAGAGATACGGTTACGGGGGCCTCAGCCCTGCGCGGATTTATTGGCGCACCGCGCACTGTGACCCTTCGGATTGCTAAAACCTTCTGATAAGATATCGGTAGTCGAGCACGGCAGACATATCTGTCGTGCTCACTTTGGTTTAACAGTCGCGCACATTTTCAACGCAAGCGGTCGCTTTAGCTGGCAGCCTTAGTTACGAAGTTACGCTTGGAAACACTGAGGCTCGAGCCATTAGGGCCGCAGCCCCTTCATCACCCACCAGGTCACTGCAGCGGCCGCAACTGCAACCAGTACTGCGCGCCATAGGGGTGCAAAGCTCAGCTTCGGATCAGTTTCAAACGCCTTATAGCCGGTGATCATCGGCGCAATCAGATTGGCGCGTTTATAGAGGGCGTAGAAGGCAATCGCGGCCAGGTGGAGGACCACCAGAGCCTTGATCGCGGTAAAGCTCATATCATGCCATTTGGCAAACAGGCGGCCCGTCTCAAAGCTAACCCGATCAGACAGGGGCCCAGACTCCAAACCGTCGACATCGACTGAAAAGAGCCCTGTAACCACTTGGCTGAGGATCGCAGCCAAGATGGCCACGACGCTCCAACCGCCCAGCGGATTATGCCCCGCCATGTCCGTCGCCGACCGTTTGGATAGGGTTTTGGCATAGGCAAGGGTCGCCGCTGGACCTTTTACAAAGCTTGCAAACCGGGCGCTGGCTGACCCGGCAAAGCCCCAGATCAGCCGAAAGACGATGAGACCCAAGATCCCATAGCCAGCCCAGAGGTGCCACTCGGTCTGGTTGGCCTTCACGCACCACCATGCAAAGCCGATCAGCACAACCAAGGCCCAATGGACAATCCGTGTCGGTCCGTCCCAGAGCTTTGCCCGCACCGGTGTCTTTTCAGAAGGCTCCCCGCCCATAGCGCGGTCCTATTTCTCTTCTGGAACCCGGAAACTATCGTGGCAGTTCTTGCAGGCACCGCCGACCGCTTGGACTTGAGCCTTTATGGCACCAAGATCGCCGCTGGCCGCGATGGGCTGGAACTTGGTGGCCTCAACCTGTAGCCGCTTGACCGCGGCCGCAAACTTGACCGGATCACTCCAGATCTCGGGCTTTGCATCGGTTTCATATTTGGACTCAGGACCGCTGCCCTTTGGGAACCAGGTGGGCAGAGCGTCTGAAGAGCTCTTGAGCTTGGCGGCATTGGCGGAGATGAGCGCCAAATTTGGCGCATCCTTCTTCAACTCGTCGCGGATCGTCTTGAAGGCGGCACCCTGCTGCTTGAAGTTTTCTTGCCGCGTGTGGGCTGCTTTGCCGCCGGGGGTCGTTGGCATAGGGCCCGTATGATCATGGGCAAAAGCAGCGCCGCCAAAAGTTGCCAGTCCTACCGTCACGCCCAAGGCCAGGAGTGATTTTTGAAAGCCCATGACTAATGTCTCCGATGATGTGAATCTGTTGGGGCGGAGGCCCTCGAGCGCGCAGCGAACCACGCCAGCGTGCCATTGGCCAGCCTAGGATTGCGCGGGTCTCTCAAGGCGTGAACAACCACGTTTCAGTTCGCCTCTGGACGATTGACGCCGATCCGATCGCCCCATAGGCCTAGGAACCAACGAACGCCGACTCTCGCCTGCCTTGCTTATGGAATGGACCCATGAAAATTGTTCTGATCGGCGAAGGCATGCTCGAACTGTCACAGGCAGGCGATGGCTGGCGACTTGGCCAAGCCGGAGACACAGTCAATACGGCCATACATTTGGCGCGGTCGGGACTGGATGTGGCCTACCTAACCGCATTGGGCAGCGACCCTTTCAGTGATGACTTGCGCGCAAGCTGGCGCGCTGAAGGCCTCGACACCAGCCTGGTTCTGACGGACCCCGCTAAAAACCCCGGTCTCTATGCCATTCGCACCGACGACGCCGGCGAGCGTAGCTTCTTCTATTGGCGCGAGAACAGTGCCGCGCGGGGTCTCTTCACGGTGCCCGGGATCGATGCGGCCCTGAAGGCGGCAGAAACTGCGGACCTTTTGGCCTATTCCCTGATCAGCCTAGCAATCCTTCCGCCCGAGGCGCGCCAGTCGCTCTTTGCGCTCTGTGAACGGGTTCGCGCGCGCGGCGGCAAGGTGGCCTTCGATGGAAACTACCGCCCTCGCCTATGGCCCGATCGCACAACAGCGATAGAGGCTCGCGATCAAGCCATCGCCTGCGCTGACATTGGCCTGCCGACCTTGGAGGATGAAACCCTGCTGTCAGGCGAACAAAACGCCAATGCTGTGGCCGAGCACTGGACGCGCTGCGGCGCGGGCGAGGTTATCGTCAAGTTGGGCGTCCAAGGCTGTCGTTTGCCCGATGGCACCCTCTTGCCACCGCCCGAGCGCCTGTCTGCGGTCGATACGAGCGGTGCCGGTGATGCCTTCAATGCCGGATATTTGGCTGCGCGGCTGAAGGGGGCTACAGTGGCTGAGGCAGCCCTTCAAGGTCATCGACTGGCGGGCTGGACCGTCATGCGACGCGGGGCCATTCCACCTTTGGACGAAACCGGTGCCAAGCTCTATGCGCAATAGGGGATATTGGGCCCCTAAATCCTGAAGATTGCCGCAGCCTTCGTTGCAGTCGGCGTCGCAACCGATTAACCTCGATGGATAAACAGCGCCGCATCGATCAAGAAGGCGCGCGGATAAGACGCTCGGGAGGCAGACATGTTCGACTACATCATTCGCGGCGGCACCCTATTTGACGGATCGGGCGCGGCAGGAACCCGCGCAGATGTCGCCGTAAAGGACGGAATGATCGTCGAGGTCAGCGAATCCATTTCTGAGCCCGCCAAAGAAATCATTGATGCGTCCGGAGCCATCGTCACCCCGGCTTGGATCGACATCCACACCCATTATGATGGTCAGGTCACCTGGGACCCCTTGCTCGATCCCTCGGCTAGCCACGGCGTCGGCACCATCGTCATGGGCAATTGCGGCGTCGGTTTTGCGCCCGTCCCGCCCAATGGCTATGCCGACCTCATCGAACTGATGGAAGGGGTCGAGGACATCCCCGGCACGGCCCTTTATGAGGGTATGCCGTGGGGCGCTTGGGAGACCTATCCTGAATATCTCGATTTCCTGAGCCAGCGCGAATATGCGCTCAATGTCAGTTCGATGATCGCCCACGGCGCGGTGCGCAACTATGTGATGGGTGCACGCGGCCGGGCCAATGAAGAGGCCCTTCCCGAAGATCGCGAACAGATGGCCAAGATCGTCGAGGAGGCCTTGCGCGCCGGAGCCGTGGGCTTTTCGACATCGCGCATCATGGGCCACCAGTCGATCCACGGCGATCAGGTGCCCGGAACCTTTGCCGACGAGGATGAACTGACCTCGATTGCAGAGGCTATGGGACGAGCTGGAGCCGGGGTTTTGCAGGTCATTCCCTCCGGCACCCTGGGCGAAGGTGCGCCTGGCTCCGAGGAACATTCCAGCCTCAATTCTGAAATCGATCTGATCTGCCGGTTGAGCTCGACCAGCGGACGGCCCGCAACCTTTACCCTGTTTGAAACAGCCGATGATCCAAACCAGTGGCGCAAGGCGGTTGAGCAGGTCAAGGCCGGAAATCTGAATGGGTCCAATGTCTTCCCGCAGGTCGGCAGTCGCCCAACCGGACTGGTTTTCAGCCTGACCTCCTACCATCCCTTCATGGCCAAGCCGACCTTCATGCGGCTGTCTACGACGTTGGACCATGATCAACTGGTTGCCGAAATGCGCAAGCCCGAGGTCAAGGCTCAGATCATGGCTGAGGAGAATTCACCTACTGAGTTCCCCGGCAAGATGGAGACCGTGATCGTCAATGCGCCATTGTCCATGGATATGGCCTTCCCGCTCGACGAAAACTCGACCTATGAGCCACGCCACGAAGACAGCATCGGTGCCCGCGCCGCCAAGGCCGGATATAACGACCCGCGCTCATATCTCTATGACTATCTGGTCGGCAATGACGGGCGAGATTTCGCGATCGTCTTCTTCACCAACTATGCGGACTATACCCTCGACCCCGTTCGGGACATGCAGATGGACAGTGCGACGGTCACAGGGCTATCCGACGGCGGTGCCCACGTCAATCTGATCTTCGATGCGGTCAATCCGACCTACCAGCTGACCTATTGGGGCCGCGACCGCACGCGCGGTCAGACCATGCCGCTGGCCCACCTGATCCATCGCCAGACCCGCCGCAATGCGGAACTGTTTGGTTTCAACGACCGAGGCCTGATTGCACCCGGCATGCGCGCCGACATCAATGTCATCGATTTTGAAAACCTAAAGCTCGGCACCCTAGAACTGCGCCGCGACCTACCCTCAGGCGGCCAACGCCTGATGCAAGGGGCCAGCGGCTACCTAGCCACCCTCATCAATGGCGTCATGACCCGCAAAAACGACGTCGACACCGGCGAGCGGCCTGGGCGTTTGTTGAGGAGTGCGCATTAGCGTTGACGGACCATATGGGCATTTAGGTCAACTTGCTCGATATGCACACTGTGCGCGCCCTGGATGCTCCCACCGTCCTTAACGCGATTG
The DNA here is from genome assembly GCA_937952995.1 of uncultured Caulobacteraceae bacterium. Classification (GTDB taxonomy): domain Bacteria; phylum Pseudomonadota; class Alphaproteobacteria; order Caulobacterales; family Caulobacteraceae; genus CAISGS01. The sequence goes on along the minus strand of CALFYB010000312.1, from coordinate 2,525 downwards.
AGAAAACCGGCCGCTTGTCGGTTGGGCAGCCGTTCAGTTGTCTAACGAAAGCAGCGGTACGGGTCGTCTCGCCCGATCATCCGGTCCTGTCTTCACCGTTCATGGCCACCGACTATTGCCCCGCTCTCCAACAGATTGCCGAAGCGGTCATCACCTGAGTTGGCCTGCCGCGCGATGTGGATGACTATCAGGCACGAGGTGGCGCATTGGTTCGCTACAATCCTCATGATATGCTTAATTGCGATCTTCCGGCCCTTTCTGAGCTGCTCGCCCTTCTCGTCTACAGCTTATACGTCAAAGGAAATTCATGGATTGCATGAGGCACTACGCTGATGTTGAGACGCCAGTCCCAGTAGCCGAATGGACGGCCCTGGATGCGCGCCAGCGCATCGATCAGATATTGGATAAGCTGATGGTCGGACATGCGCAATTCCTTTCTAAAATCCAAATAATCACGGCACTGGCAGACGGCCAAGTGATCGTGCTGATGAAACAGTCGATGTCAGCCAGCCAACGCGGGGCCTTTCTGCTCGATCTCGAGGCCTATCTGAAAGAGACCATCGACGCGGCGCTCACCGTCTGGCTGGAACCCGTGGGTGATCGAAACTCCCTTCGCAATCTTCGTGGCATTGAGGTGAAAGCATCATGACTAGCGCTGCCGTACAGACGCGGGAAGGTGCCCTGATCCTCGATTCCCACAAGCTTTCGTGGCATTACGACCGTGTCGCCGCTTGGGAAGCGGGCGAACGCATTGCCCCGGTGAGCGTGGACATGTCCCTGACGCGCGCCTGCAGCGCGATGTGCTCTTTCTGCTATGCCATGATGCAGGAGTCACAGGCGCGTAGCAGCATCAAGGAAAGTCATGCCCTGAACCTGCTCGATGACTTCGCCGAAATGGGCGTTCGCAGCGTCTCACTGGTGTCCGACGGCGAAAGCACCATTTCCAAGGCCTATGTCCCGTTCATCCAGCATGCGGCAAAGCTTGGCATCAATATCGGCAATGCCACCAACGCTTGGGAATGGGGGCCGGAGAAAATCGAGGCTGTGCTTCCGCACATGACTTGGCTGCGCTTCACCGTGGCCGCCGGCCGCCCGGAGAGCTATGCAAAGATTATGTACAAGGGGCCCGAGCATACCGAGGTGTTCGACCGCGCCATGAGACACATCCGGTACGCGGTGGAGCTCAAACGCAAGAAAAACCTACCGGTCACCCTCGGCATTCAGATGGTGTTGATGCCTGAGTTGAAGGATGAAATCTTACCCTTCGCGCAACTCGGGCTGGACCTCGGTGTAGACTATGCTGTCATCAAGCATTGCTCAGACGATGAGCAAGGTACGCTGGGAATAGATTACAGCCAGTACGAGGCATTGCATCCGTTGCTGGAGCAGGCTGAAACGATGAGCACCGAGCAGACCAAGATCATTGTCAAGTGGAGCAAGATCAAAGACGGTGACAAGCCCACCTATCAACGATTTTACGGTCCGCAGTTCCTGCTCCAGATCAGCGGAAGCGGCTTGGTAGCCCCATCTGGCATGTTCTTCAATGCCAGGTACTCCAAACTCCATATTGGCAATTTCACTGAAGACCGCATGAAGGACATCTTGAAGTCGGATCACTACTGGCGCGTCATGAACTACCTAGCGTCACCCTCCTTTAACGCTCAGACCATCATGCGTACCTTGCCGATCCAGCACTATGTGAGTGTCGCTTTAGATAATCATCTGAAGGGTACACAGCGAATTCAGCCTGGCACGGGTGAGAAACCGCTTCATGTGAACTTCCTGTAGCCGCGGATGCGAAGCCGCCCGCACTCCGCTAATTTACACCGCGAGTTGTTGCAAATGGTCTGACGACGGACATTCCGAAGCATACCGAACAGTCTTTAACCCTTGGAGTGTGTCGATGAGCGACAAATTCGCAATTGATAGTCACAAACTAATCTACCACCCCAAACGCGTTGCTCAGTTGCTTGATGTCGGTGACGATTGGAACAAAGCGAAAAGTGTTTATCCGATCTATATTGAGATTTCTCCGGTCGGCGCTTGTAACCATCGCTGCACCTTTTGTGCAGTTGATTACATTGGTTACAAAACAAATATGCTCAGCGTAGATCTCTTACGTGATCGTTTGAAGGAGATGGGCAAGTTAGGCGTAAAGAGCATTATGTACGCCGGTGAAGGCGAGCCGATGTTGCACAAGCAAATCCACGAAATCGTCAAGATAACCAAAGAGGCCGGTATAGACGTATCTTTCACCACCAATGCTACGGTAATGAATGATAAGTTCATAGAAGAAGCCTTGCCTCATGTGTCATGGATTAAGGTTTCTCTTAACGCTGGCACCGCTGAGACCTATGCAAAGATCCATCGTACCAAAGAGCGCGATTTTGATCGGGTTGTACAGAATCTGAAAAAAGCGGTTCAGGCGCGTCGTGACCGGAACCTCTCTGTTACCTTAGGTATTCAGACATTGTTGCTGCCAGAAAATGCACATGAAATGGAGCAGCTGGCGTTATTAGCACGTG
>CALFYB010000311.1 GCA_937952995.1 uncultured Caulobacteraceae bacterium | reverse complement strand
CCAGAGGGGGAAGATTTACCGTCCTGAGATCTTCCCGCCGGTGCGCAAGGGTCTGGGTCCCCGCCGATTGGCCGTGGCCCGCTGAATTCAAGCCTTCGCTGGGAACAGGCTGAATGGTGGGGTTAAATGAGAGGAAAGTGGATGAAATCCCCCTCACCCAACCCTCTCCCCCAAGGGGGCGAGGGCTTTTCTCATCGTTCTTAGCCCTCTCCCTGAGGGAGAGGGTTGGGTGAGGGCCTTGATTAAAACCCCCTACCAGGCCCCAAGTTCTCGCAGTTGAACCGCTAAATCGGCGGGCATGGCGGTTTCACCGTCGCTGCTGGAGAGATCCGCTGGCGCATCCTTCGGTTCAAGATAACGCCAGCCTTGAAAGGCCCGGCGCGGCTGCGGCAAGGTCAGGTGTAAGGTGCGGTCTAACCGGATATGGCAGAAGGACTGCCCGCCCTCGTTCAGGCTATCGACCCCAAGGATCGTCTGGCGCACCAAGACGGTGCCCTTGATCACCCAATAGAGCGAACCGCCGTCGATCAGTTCATCGGCGCGCTTGGGCGTTTGGCGGGTGTGAACGATAGGCTGGCGCTTACGGCCATGTTCCTCGTCCCACCAATCGCGCAGGTCATCAATGCTGGCCGCGCCAACGCAAAGTTTGATCAGATGTAACGCCATGGCCGCTAGCTATCCTGACTCGCCGCCAGTTGCACCAGAACCACGCCCTCAGAGACCTGATCGCCCAAGGCCACCGACAGGTGCTCGACCGTCCCGTCAAAGGGCGCGGTAAGGACATGCTCCATCTTCATGGCTTCCAGTGTGACGAGGGCCTGACCGCGCGTGACCGCCTGTCCGGCCTCGACCATCACAGCCACCATTCGGCCCGGCATGGGCGACAGAATCGCGCCGTCGCTGCTCTGCGCGGCATCCCCGCGATGGGATCGCCAAGACGCAAAGGCGTGAACCGCGCCGTCCTCGAACACTAGAACCTGATCATCAACCAACCGCGTTGATAGGCTCGACGGCGCAAGATAATCTAGGGAAAGGTCATAGCGTTTGCCGCCCCCCTCTAGCGAGGCCTCAATGCGCGGAC
>CALFYB010000310.1 GCA_937952995.1 uncultured Caulobacteraceae bacterium | reverse complement strand
CCATCGTCGCAGCGACGTACCGCAAGCGCGGGTCGATGCTTCGCAGGATCGGCAGGATCAGCATCATGACGAGTGGCGCGGCTACGAATGCCTGCCCGAGTGGCACCAGCAGTGTCCAACCCCGCAGGTCCACCGGACCATGGATGGAGACCAGCAGCAGCCCGGCGTTGGCCAGGGAGGCGAGGATCGTTCCCTTGCGCAGACCGTAGGTGCGGCGGGCCGTCGGCAGCTGTTTCGCCATCGCCGCCGCGCCCCAGCACCGGGGTCACAACAGCGCGGGTGACCCCGCCGATCCGCGCCAGGGGGATCAGGGCCGAGTTGGGATTGACGCCATATTGCACGTCAAAGGCTGCGCCCATCCGCTTTCCAGCCGAGTCGTCCATCGTGTCGCCGATCTGTTCGACCTCTGCGACGGTCAGGCTGGTGCTGGGCAGGACAAGGCCGGGGCTGACCGTCTTGCCGCTGGCATCGATGATCTTGGCATCGGCGGGAACCGCGACCTTGGCCCCGACGGCGACGATCTTGCCGTCCTTGATCAGGACCGTTCCCGAGGCAATGTCACCGGCCGGTCCTTGGCTGAGGATGCGTCCGCCGACAATAGCGATGGACTGAGCCGCTGCGGGCAGCGCACCGAGCAAGCTTAGGGCCGAGGCGGCGGCGATGAGTGAGGTCTTGCGGATCATGGGTGAACCCCTTCGCCAGGTTGGCCAAGTTCGAAATCGGATTTGGGTTGGTAGCGTGGGTCTTTGCGGTCGAACACCACAGCCCCATCGATAAACACGGTATCGGCGGTGGAATAGACGCTGAAGGGATCGCCGCTCCACAGCACGACATCGGCATTTTTGCCAGGCGTCAGAGAGCCGGTCTTGTCATCAATGCCCATGCCCTTGGCGGGATTGAGCGTGATCCAAGCGATGGCGTCCGCACGGCTGACCGGCAGGCCCATCCGTGCCCCGGCACCCATAGCGATGGCGGCCTCTTGGTTGAGATGCTGGGTCATGATCGGGTCGTCGGAGTGGATGATGACGCAGGCCCCAGCCTTTTGACCGATGGCCGCATTTTCGGCGATGCCGTCATAGGACTCCATCTTGAAGCCCGCCCAGTCGGCCCAGGTGGCGTAGCAGATGCCTTCCTTAGCCAGCAGGTCCGCGACCTTGTAGGCCTCAGAAGAGTGATGGAAGACGCTGATCTTAAAGCCAAACTCGCGCGAGATGTCGATCATCGTCGCCATCTCGTCGGCGCGGTAGCAGTGGTTCTGAATGCGGATTTCACCAGCCAAGACCCCAGACAGGGTATCGAGATTGAGGTTGCGCTCAGGCGCGTCGGCCTTTTCGCCCTTTGCGATCTTGGCGCGGTAATCATCCCATTTGCGCTTGTAGCTGGCCGCCGCGATCCAGGCGCTGCGATAGCCCGCAACATTGCCCATGCGGGTGGCGGGGGAGCGGCCCTTGCGGCCATAGACCCGCTTGGGATTCTCACCACAGGCCATTTTCAGGCCGTAGGGCGCGCCGGGAAACTTCATGCCATCGGTTGTGATTGAGGGCACATTCTTGAGAGCAACGGACCGGCCACCGAACAGGTTGGCCGAGCCGGGAAGGATTTGCAGGGTGGTGACGCCGCCCGCTCGCGCGCGGTTAAAGCCGGGGTCCTGAGGCCAGACCGAATGTTCGGCCCAGACGTGGGCCGTGTTGGGCTCAGTCATTTCGTTGCCATCCGAGAGCGATTCAACGCCCGGTGACGGATAGACGCCCAGATGGGAGTGGATGTCGATGATGCCGGGCGTGATCCACTTGCCCTTGGCGTCCACGACCGTAGCACCTGAGGGGACTTGCACGTCCTTGCCGACCGCAACGATCTTGCCGCCGTCCATCACCACGGTGCCGCTGGCGATATCTTCGCCGGTCGCGGTTAGGATGTGCCCTCCGACCAAGGCCGTGAGTTGCGAGGGCAGGGGCCTATAGGTGCTGGCAAAGGGTGCAGGCCCAGCCTTGGGGTCCGATCCCTTGGGTAAGACGACGGCGACCTTGGTCGCTTCGGATGTCTTGGCCGCTACGCCGGCATTGTTCGAAGGGGCGACCGACACGACCGAGACGCATGCGCTCAAGAGAGCCGCGGTAGTCGCGCTCAGGGCCAGCCTGATCAGAAGGGATGTGTGCATCATGAATCGTCCTGTCGTGTCTGGACCCAATGCGCACCCGAACGCGGTTTGAATCAAGTGCCTCAATATCACATCGCTACGAAAAAGGGCTGCGGATCGCTCCGCAGCCCTAGATCGTTCAATCTCACATCAGCCTAAGCTGACGGGATTAGCACTTGTAGTACATGTCGAACTCGACGGGGTGCGGGTGCAGTTGCAAGCGCATCACTTCTTCCATCTTCAGCTCGATGTAGCTGTCGATGAAATCGTCGTCCATCACGCCGCCGGCCTTCAAGAAGCCGCGGTCCTTGTCGAGGTTTTCCAGAGCTTCGCGCAGGCTGCCGCAGACTTCTGGGATCTTCTTCATCTCGCGAGGGGGAAGATCATAGAGGTTCTTGTCGGCTGGGCCGCCTGGATCGATCTTGTTGGCGATCCCGTCCAGACCGGCCATCAGCAGAGCCGTGAAGGTCAGGTAGGGGTTGCCCATGGGATCGGGGAAGCGTGCTTCGATACGCTTGCCCTTGGGGCTGTCGACGTGCGGGATGCGGATCGAGGCCGAACGGTTACGGGCCGAATAGGCCAGCTTCACAGGGGCTTCGTAGCCAGGGACCAGACGCTTGTAGGAGTTGGTGGTCGAGTTGGCGAAGGCGTTGATGGCCTTGGCGTGCTTGATGATGCCGCCGATGTACCACAGGCACATTTGCGACAGACCGGCGTACTTGTCACCGGCGAACAGTGGCTTGCCTTCGCCCCAGATCGACTGGTGCACGTGCATGCCGCTGCCGTTATCGGCAAACATTGGCTTGGCCATGAAGGTTGCGGACTTGCCATAGGCGGCCGCGACGTTCTGGATCACGTACTTGTACATCTGAAGACGGTCAGCCATGACGATCATGGTGTCGAACTTCAGGCCAAGCTCGTGCTGAGCAGGGGCCACTTCGTGGTGATGCTTCTCTGGCTTCATGCCAAGCTCACCCATGACTGCCAGCATTTCGCCGCGCAGGTCTTGACCGGAGTCAACAGGGTTCACTGGGAAATAGCCACCCTTTGGCCCAGGGCGGTGGCCCATATTGCCTTCTGGATAGGACTTGCCGGTGTTGATTGGCAATTCGCTGGCGTCATAGGAATAGCCAGTATTGTGCGGATCGGTCGACCACTTCACGTCGTCGAAGATGAAGAACTCAGCTTCGGGGCCGAAATAGACGGTGTCGCCCACGCCAGCGGCCTTCACGTAGTTGAACGCCTTCTTGGCAATCGAGCGCGGGTCGCGGTTATAGGGCTCGTTGGTGTCTGGGTTCAGAACGTCGCAGAACAGAACCATCGTGGTCTGCTGATAGAACGGATCGATGTGCGCGGTGCTCAGGTCCGGACGCAGCTTCATGTCCGACTCGTTGATGGCCTTCCAGCCAGCGATCGACGAACCATCGAACATGGTGCCATCGTTGAGGAAGTCGTCATCGACTAGGTCGATGTCAAAGGTGACGTGCTGCATCTTGCCGCGAACGTCGGTAAAGCGAACGTCAACATACTTGACGTCCTTTTCTTTGATTTCGGCCAGAATTTTCTCGGCTGTCATGCTCATGGTCCCTTTGAGAGCGTGGAGAGGGTTAGCGGTTAGAAAAGTGGTTAGATCGCCAAGTCGCCCGTTTCGCCCGTGCGAATACGAATGACCTCGACAATTTCAGAAACAAATATCTTGCCGTCGCCAATACGGCCCGTGCGTGCTGCTGTCTGAATGGCTTCGAGCGCGGATGCAAGCTGTCCGTCGGACACGACGAGCTCAATCTTTATCTTTGGCAAGAAATCCACGACATATTCAGCGCCGCGATAGAGCTCTGTATGGCCCTTTTGGCGACCATAGCCCTTGGCCTCAATCACCGTCATGCCCTGAACGCCGAGCTCTTGTAGGGCCTCTTTCACTTCATCGAGCTTGAAGGGCTTTATGACAGCTTCGATCTTTTTCATGGGCGGGAATTCGTGGCCGGGCGTTGAGGCCGAGCCGGTCGCGAGGGAGACCGTTCGACGGTGGATATATCTACGTGTGACGGAGCACAGAGCTGCTGCCTTAAACAAGCGGCCTCAATGTCGCATCCCCACTGAGGTTGCTCATGGCTCTATGATGGCTAAAAATTCATCACGCAACGCATAATTTCGCGCCATTTGTGGGTTGGACGAAAATGGCTTGAGGTCGTGCCCCTAAGCCTTAGGATCGAGGCGGAGCGCGGTACTTTGATCGACGCTATAGAGGTGCCCGCGCCAAATTCAGCATTTGACCTACGAATTTGGCAAAATGGGTAGTTATGAGTCCCAATCAGGGAAGTCTTCGGAAGGCTGTGAAATGAGCAAAGTCTACATGATCCGGCACGGTAAGCCCGCTTCGACTTGGGGGGATGCCGATCCCGATCCGGGTTTGGACGAGACCGGGCATGCGCAGGCGCGGGCCGCTGCAGACAGCCTCCTAGCCTTGCCCATCGACGAGCGCCCGACAGCCGTGATTAGCTCACCGCTACGTCGCTGTCGTGAAACCGCACAGCCCTTTGCCGATGCCCTCGGCGTTCCGGTGATCATTGACCCTCGTGTCGGCGAAATTCCAACGCCCAAGGCGCTGACCGCCGAGGAGCGTCCGGCTTGGCTGAAGGCCGCCTTCGGGGGGCTTTGGCGCGATATGGTTGGGGATATGGATTATCTCGATTGGCGGGCCAGTGTCAGCGCCGCTGTGGCCAGCTACGAAGGTATGGCGGTCTTTAGTCATTATGTTGCAATCAATGCCGTTGTATCTTTGAGCCAGAACGATGATCGCGTCTTGTGTTGCACCCCGGACCACACCTCAATCCTGACCTTTGCGGTTGATGAGGGGCAGGTTCGTCTCCTTTCCCTCGGCCAACAGGCTGATACCCAGGTCCTCTAACGGCTATGATCCACGACAATTCTCCGGACCTTTGGCTAGCGAAGTTTCCTTGGCCTACGGCCGCGTCGCACAAACATGCCAGAGGCCGGATGATTGTGGTTTCGGGCAATGCGTGGAGCACTGGTGCCGCGCGCCTTGCGGCCAGAGCAGGGCTGCGCATTGGAGCGGGGTTAGTGACCCTCTTGTCATCGCCCGAGGCTCTAGCGGTCAACGCGGCGCATCTCGAAGCGGTGATGCTGCAGCCGTTCGAGACCGAAGCTGAGCTGGAATTGGCGGCCAGCAGCGTCGACGTCGCCGTCATTGGGCCTGCGGCAGGCGTCGATGAGTTTACGGTCTCCAATCTGTTTGCCCTTGCGCGTACCGGGGCTGCGTTGGTTGTCGATGCCGATGCCCTGACGGTCTTTCGACATGATGTCAGCGAGCTATTCTCGGTTCTAGACCGCGATGACGTCCTAACCCCTCATCAGGGTGAGTTTGAACGGCTTTTTCCGGGATTGCTTCGCAGCAGTGCCGATCGCACGGCGGCGGCACTTGAAGCCTCTAAGCGTGGGGGCTCGATCGTCCTGTTGAAGGGCAATGACACGGTTATCGCCGCGCCTGATGGCCGCTGTGTGGTCAATCGGGCAGGGTCGGTTTGGCTAGCGACGGCTGGATCAGGCGATGTTCTCGCGGGTCTAATTGCCGGCCTTATCGCCCAAGGGATGGACAGCTTTGACGCTGCATGCGCTGCGGTTTGGATACATTCTGAAGCTGCACACCGTCACGGCCCCGGCCTGATCGCAGAAGATCTACCAGGCCTCGTCCCAGAAGTTTTAGCGGGTCTGTATCAAGCCTGTTGAGCTAGGGTTTAAGGGCTTGGTGGTTGGCCGGATTCGCCCTAACGCCAGAGAATAGAGACGGCAGGTTGAGCGCCTTACATTAGGCCG
>CALFYB010000309.1 GCA_937952995.1 uncultured Caulobacteraceae bacterium | reverse complement strand
GGCTGAAGCCTAACATGGACTCAGCAGTCATCCGGAGGGCGCTGTAAATGACCCGTGCCTCGGGTGCTGGACCGCGATATTCCCCTCTTTGGCGAATCACACGACGACCGTCCGCGATACCCCTAAGGGGCGTCTCCAATACCCCTAATTAGGCGTCGGCGATCCCCCTAATGCACCCGTCCGCGAAACCCCTAATTAGCCGTCGCCGATACCCCTATAATACCGTCCCCAATACCCCTAATAAGGGATTGAGAATCCTAGCCTTCGATGAGGTCATCATCGTCGTCGAAGAGCGCGAAGGAAAAGGAGCCTTCGGGCTCAGCCCCACCAGCACCCGGCCGCACCTTGAACTTCGGCGTGACGATGGCCAATACCCGGTCGTTGCGAAGGCCCTTCAGGGTATAGCCTTCGGCCTTCATGCCCTTTTCCATCTCGCCGGATGGATCACGCGCCAAACCGTACCTGTAGTCAGGCAAATTATCGCGGGCGATTATGTCTTTAAGTTCGGCCTTAAACTTGCGAAGCTCACCCGAGACCCCGACCTTTTCGGCTAAACGCGGCAGGCTAATGGACCAACTGGCCTGATCGCCGCAATGTTTCCGCGCCAATTCGTAAAGCCGCCGCTCGATCCCGCCTGTAAGCTGGAAATAGTCACGATTTACGGTCAAAACACGACGCTCTTTGGTGATCGCGCGAAATGTCCAATCGTTAAGCGTGACCTCGACGGCCTTCATGCGCCGCTTGCCACCGGGCTTTTCAATCTCAACTACCCGGAAATTATCGATCCAACCAAAACCTCGGCGTTCCCTCACCTCGGCGGCGGAGATCGACGTCTTTACCGTCGTGCCGCGAAGCCGTTCCAGCGCATCCAGAAAGGCATCGTAGGCCTTAGCGCCCACCTGACCGGGTTTTGCACGCTGGGTAACGATCAAAAAATCATGGGCGGGAAAACGTACAGTCCGGCTGACCGGTTCACCCCGTTCCATCCGCTCATTAATCAAGGATGTAAGATAGATTAGGACGTCGCGGTCCCAGACCGTGGCAACACCCTTGTGGCTTGGGGCAACTTCAATGCTAACCCGGCTGTCGCTATAGACAATCGGCTCCATCCGCGGACGCTTCGCCAGCGAGAAGAACGGAAACTCAAGGAGCGCCCGATCCTCTTTGATCGGAGCGTCAACAAGAGCATCGAGGAAGAAGTCAACCTGACCCTTCACGGGCGTCCTTTCGCGAATCGACGACCTAGCCGTCTGCAATACCCCTATTGCATCCTGAGTCGGTTCGCGAGTCTCGCACGGTGTAACTTGGCGGGGATAAAGTTCAGGTCACAGGCCTGTCGTCCGCGCTGCGTTTGCCGCACCCCCGACATTCAACAAGACAGACCGGCCTGACATTGCATAATGAATCTATATGCCCGCCTAGATTCTTGAAACAGGCAGGGCCCATCATTGAAAGGTCGTTCTTCGTGACTGCTTTGTCTGGACCGCAGATAGATCCGACCCTGCCCGAATGGCCTGACTATGGCCTAGTCGAGGATATGCGCGGGCCATTGTTTGCCGCTTTAGGCCAAGGCCGACCCGTGGTGTTGGCGACCCTTTTTCGTGTCGAGGGGGGTGGGCCACGTCCGGAGGGGACCCAAATGGTGTTCTCGGCGCACTCAGATGGTCATCTAGAGGTTCATGGCTTCATGTCGGGCGGCTGTGTCGAGGCGGACGTCGCGCGCCACGCGGTAGAGGTTATGGCATCAGGCCTGCCCATGAGGTTGGTCTATGGGCCGTCGAGCCCTTGGCCTGATATCCGGCTGTTATGTGGTGCCGAGATTGAAATTCTGCTGGAACGGATCGCACCAGGCGATAGCGCATCGCATCAGCTCGAACAGGCCTATAGTGCTCGCCAGCCAGGCCTTTGGATCAGCGATGGTACCAACCGCCGTTTTGATCTTGGGTCCGAGCTGAGTGAGCATCATCGGACCTCAGAGCCATTCTCGGTCCGCAGCGTCTATGATCCAGCCCCAAGATTGATCGTGGTTGGCTCTGATCCCACAGCCTTAGCCATCGCCAGTCTGGGAATCACGGCTGGGTTTCAGACCTGGTTAAACCGGCCAAAGGGCCCGGCCTCAGCGCCGCCAATTCATGGACTGGGCTATCTGCGGCAAGATCCTCAAACCGCGCTAAACGAGGTTGGTTTAGATCCTTGGACCTATGTCGCCGTCGCCAGCCATGACAGTGACACAGACCATCCCGCGCTCGTCGAGGCGCTGATGTCACCGGCCGCCTATGTCGGGCTATTGGGCGCGCGTCGTCGACTACCAGAACGTCTCGCAGCACTTAGAGCGGCGGGGGTGCCAGATGATGCGATAGCCCGACTTCATGCCCCTATCGGCATGGACCTTGGCGGAAAGGCCCCTTGGGAGGTCGCGATCAGTGTCTTGGGCGAAATGATCCAAACGCGCCGGCGCGCTAAGATTTTAGCCTCAAAGGCGGTTTAACCGTAAGATCTCTACCAAGGCCCCCGCCTCCAGCCCCTCGCTGTGAGCCGGTTGGCAGACCAACGCATCGGCTCGTGCAAAGACGCTGATCAGCGAAGAGTCCTGATCACGGAACGGATGAGCGACCATTATCCCTTGGCGATTTTCGAGTTTCGCTCTCAACCAATGCTCACGAGGACCATTTGGGGGCAGGGGAGTGCCAAGCTGCGCCGCTTCCATTGATGGACCGGGGTCTAGTCCCAACATGGCATTGACCAGCGGGCGCAGGAAAAGTTCTGCACAAACCAGCGCAGAAGCGGGATTTCCCGGCAGCCCTAAAACCAGCCTCCCGTCACCCAAAGTGCCAAACCAGGTCGGCTTTCCGGGGCGCAGCGCTATGGTCTCGACCGATAGGTCCAATCCCAGTTGCGCCATTGCAGGCTTAACCAGGTCGTGATCACCCACCGAAGCGCCGCCAAGAGTGACGATTAGGTCCACTTCAAGATCGCGAACTGCCAGAGCAATTTCATGGGCATCGTCAACGGCGGAATGGAGGCGAATAGCTTGCGCACCCCAACTGTCCAAAAGCGCGCATATAGCCGGACTACCCGAATTATAGATCTGCTCTAGACTTGGGGTCTGGCCGGGCTCTACCAACTCATTGCCGGTCGATAGAACCGCCACGCGAGGCCTTTGAATAACCTGTAGAGACGAGGCCCCCGCCGAGGCAGCCAAAGACAGCCTCCAAGCATCCAGCCTTGCGCCCGTCTCAAGCAGCACAGCGCCCGCCTGAAAGTCGCCGCCCTGCGGCCGGATGTTTGACCCCTGCCCAATCAAAGGCCCGATGAGGGCCATATCCCCATCGCGCTGTACATTTTCTTGGATAACCACATGGTCGCAATCGGACGGAACTGGCGCGCCTGTAAAGATACGCACGGCTTGACCGGCCAAGACCGTACCCTTGAAGGCCAATCCCGCAGCGCTCTCTCCAATAACCTGAAGTTGGGCTGGATAATCAAGCGCGTCAGCCGCACGAACGGCGTAGCCATCCATCGCTGACGCGCGAAAGGGCGGTTGATCACGTTGCGCCGTAATAGGGTCCGCCAAAACGCGGCCATAGGCCTGATCTGGGCCCACGACTTCCGTGCCCTTGAGGCGGGCTTTGGCCAAAATCCGTTGGCGAGCCTCTTGCGCAGTAAGATTCTTCACTCAGGTGCCCCGTCCGGCGCGCGCTGAAAATCTCCAGAGGCACCGCCTGTCTTGCTGACCAGCCGAACATCTTCGATGGTCATGGCCTTATCGGCGGCCTTCAACATGTCATAGAGCGTCAGGCACGTGACCGAAACGGCGGTGAGCGCCTCCATCTCTACGCCCGTAGGGCCAGTTGTTCGCACCCTTGCCACAACACCCAGTCCAATGCCGGGGACCTCGTTGACCTCAACAATAACCTTTGACAGGGCAAGGGGGTGACAAAGAGGGATCAGATCGGCGGTGCGCTTTGCTGCCATGACGCCCGCAAGCTCAGCGGTCGCCATCACCTCGCCCTTGCGCCCTCCGCCCGCCAAGGCCAGCGCCAAGGTTTGAGGGGCCATGCGAACGCGTCCTTCGGCCACCGCCTCACGCAGGGTCTGGGCCTTGTGCGAAACATCTACCATTCGTGCCCGGCCATTGGCGTCTATGTGGGTTAGCCCATGAGCGCTCTGTTCAGACATAGCCTTAGCGTTCGTTCAAGCGAGGCATCAGCTCGACCAGGTTGCAGGGCTTGTGCCGACTGTCCAATTGAGCGGCAATGACCTTGTCCCATCCATCCTTGACCGCACCATTGGAGCCGGGAAGGCAGAAAACAAAGACGCCTCCAACGATCCCCGCCAAGGCCCGACTTTGCAGGGTCGACAGGCCAACCGTTTGGGTGCTGACCATATGGAACACAACGGAGAAGCCCTCGATCCGCTTGTCGAACAGGGGCTCGATCGCTTCAGGTGTGACGTCGCGGCCGGTCAGACCCGTGCCACCGGTCGAGACGATTGCATCAACCTCACCAGAGGCGACCCATGCCAAAACCTTGGCCCGAATGGCGCTTCGATCATCGGGTACCAGCGCGCGGCCCGCGAGCACGTGGCCTGCCTCGCTAACGCGGCTAGCCAAGAGATCGCCCGAGCTATCGCTTTCCTCGTCACGGGTATCGGAGACGGTGAGCACGGCGACGCGCACGGGAACCTTGGCCAAGGTCTCATCAATGCGGCCACCAAAGCCAGCGGGGAGGGTGGTCATGGGTCTGATATCCTTAACGAGGCGGTTGTGCCGCGGTCCAGCGCGTTAGGTCTTGATAGTCGGCTTGTCGCGGCTCGATCCAGCGAGCGCCGTCCGGTCCGTGTTCTTTCTTCCAAAAGGGCGCCCGGCTTTTCAGATGGTCCATCAAAAAATCGGCACCCTCGAACGCTTCGCGGCGATGGGAAGCGGCGGTCGCCACGAAGACAATGGCCTCGCCGGGCAGGATGGGGCCGATGCGGTGGATAACCTTGACGGCGCTCAGGCTAAAGCGGGCGCGGGCCTCTTCGACGAGGGTCTCGATCCAGGGCTCGGTAAAGCCGGGATAGGCTTCTAGCTCGAGCATCTGGGTCCTGCCGTCATCTCGGCGCGCGATACCGGTAAAGCTAACCACGCCCCCAGCATCGGGCAGGCTGCGGCTAAAGGCGCTTAACGCGTCCCCCGCATCAAAGACATCGGTCTGGACGGTGACCGACATTATCCGCCGCTCATCGGGGGGAGGAAGGCAACCTCGGCCTGCGCCGATAGGGCCAAGTTACCCCGTACAAGCGCCTTATCGACGGCAACCTGAACGCCGGGACCGCCGAGTGCCTCTGCAAGTTCGGGGTAAAGACGGGCGATGTCAGAGCGCAGGTCCGTTAGGTCGCTTACACCCTCAAAAAACTGCTCTCGCCATCCGGCGAGATCTCTCAGGGCCCCAAACAACAGAACGCGGGCCATCCTCTAGCCCCCCGTCCGTGACATGTGCCGTGCCAGTGTCGGGGCTGAACCCTCGCTGATGTGAAAGTCATGGCCTTCGGGCTTGCCAGCGATGGCCAGACGGATCGCGTCTTCCAACCCCGCGGGCCCCTTGGGCCCTCGCATCACCGCACGCAGGTCCATCTCGTCTTCATGACCAAGGCAGGTGTGAAGAACACCGGTGCAGGTTAGGCGCACGCGGTTACAGGCTTCGCAAAAGGTGTGAGACATCGGTGTGATCAGGCCCAGTCGCCCGCCGGTCTCTTCAATCCGAACATAGCGCGCCGGTCCGCCGGTCTGCAGAGGAATATCGGTCAGGGTCCAGAAGGAGGACAGGGTTTCACGCACCTTGGCCAGCGAGAGAAACTGCGAGGTTCGATCCTCGCCCGTATCGCCGAGCGGCATGGTCTCAATAAGGGTCAGGTCATAGCCCCGGCCATGGGCCCAAGAGATCATGGCCGGAATTTCGGCCTCGTTAGTGTCCTTTAAGGCCACGACATTGATCTTAATCGCGAGGCCCGCCGCATCGGCCGCATCAAGGCCCGCCATAACCTGAGCCAGATCGCCGCCCCGTGTCAGGCTTTTGAATAGGACAGGGTCGAGGGTATCTAGGGAAACATTGATCCGTTTCACGCCAAAGCGAACCAGATCCTTAGCAAACTGGGCCAGACGGGTGCCGTTAGTGGTTAGGGTCAACTCTTCCAGCGCACCGCTCTTGAGATGCCGCGAGAGGTTTTCGACCAGACCCATAAAGCCCTTTCGCACGAGGGGCTCGCCGCCTGTCAGCCGCAATTTTTTCACACCAAGACCCACAAAGGTCGATGCAATCTGGTCGAGTTCCTCCAGGGTCAGGACCTCGGCCTTGGGCAGGAAGACCATATGTTCGGCCATGCAATAGACGCAGCGCAGGTCGCAACGATCCGTCACGGACACACGCAAATAGCGGACCGTCCGGCCAAACCCGTCGATCAGGGTCGGTCCAGTTGCGGTGGGCTTAGAGTGGTGTGCAACATCAAACGGGGTCATGATAGGCTCAACATAGGCTGTCTTTGCTCTTGTCCCAAGCCTTACGCGGTCTCAAGCGAAGAATTGGGTCTGTTTTGACGTTGAGGATCTGTCGCGTGAGTGCCGCAAAACCGTTGAGTGCTATCATTCTTGCGGCTGGCCAATCACGCCGGTTCGGCGGAGGTAAGCTTCGCGCTGTATGGAACGGCAGGCCTATGATCCTTTGGGCTGTGGAGGCCGCCCTAGCCGCACCCGTATCTGAGGTGATTTTGGTTTGGGGGGGTGACCGCCTAATCTTGCCCCTGTTGCCGCCCGATCCGCGTCTCAAGACGGTTCACTGCGAAGACCATCTTAAGGGAATGGGGGCCTCGTTGGCGGCTGGTCTAAGGGCCATCGATCCCGAAGTTGCAGGAGCCTTTGTGTTTTTAGGCGACATGCCCCGGGTTCCCGCAGCACTGACGTCCACAATGGCCCACGCGCTTGCAGGTCAAGTCAAGGCCGTCGCCCCGCAGTTTGATGATCAACGCGGCCACCCGGTCCTTTTGTCCGCAGCGCTTTTTCCAAAACTCTTGACGCTCAATGGCGATCAAGGAGCCGGTGCCGTGCTCAAAGACCTTGGTGATGGTTTGATCTTGGTGTCCGCGCCGGACGATGGATGCCTGTTTGACATCGATCGTCCGGACGATTTGGACGGCTCTTCGACTAGGCCTTAACGAGGGGTAGGCTTGTCGTGGGCTTACCGGTTAAGACCAGCAGCGCATTGGCTACGGCGGGAGCGATGACCGGTGTACCTGGCTCACCCACACCGGTCGGATTGGCTCCCGATGGTACGATATGGGTCTCTACCGTGGGGGCTTCATTGTGGCGAAGCACGCGATAGCCATCAAAGTTGCGTTGCTCGACCGTGCCGTCTTTCAAGGTGATGGCACCAAACAAAGCGGCCGAGAGGCCATGGGCGATGCCGCCTTCCATCTGAGACGCAATCTGGTCTGGCGAGATGGCAATACCGCAATCGACGGCGCAGACGACCCGGCCAACGCGTGGCTCTCCGTCTTTTACTGTGACCTCAGCGACCTGGGCCACAACTGAGCCAAAGCTTTCATGGACCGCGATGCCCCGTGCCGTACCCGCTGGAAGCGCTGAGCCCCAGCCTGATTTTGCGACGGCCAGTTCCAACACCGCTAGGTGCCGATCCGCGCCAGCCTTTTTGTAAATGGCGCGGCGATAGTCGACTGGATCGATCTTGGCCTTAGCTGCCAACTGGTCGATCACATGTTCCATGACGAGGGCGGTGTGGGTTGCGCCCACTGAGCGCCACCAAAGAACAGGTACTGGAGACTCGGCTAGCGCTACATGAGCATCAACGACCGGAGTGGCCTTTAGGTAGGGAGATCCAAGCGCGCCTTCGACAGCAGAGGCGTCGAACTTGCCTTGCGGCATTGGAACGCCCTTCATGACCGACTGGGTCACGACGGTGTGACGCCAAGCGGAAGGGTAGCCATCGGCACCAACCTTGATGGCCAGATCGTGGCGAACCATGGGCCGGTAACGACCGCCGGTCATGTCGTCTTCGCGGTCCCAGACCAGCTTCACAGGCCGGAACCCACCGATCTTCTTGGCGATCAAGG
>CALFYB010000308.1 GCA_937952995.1 uncultured Caulobacteraceae bacterium | reverse complement strand
CTTCCGATCTATGAGTTTCTAGCGCATTGTCTCATGCGGTCATTAATTGGCCTAGTTTTACAACGAGGGGATAGATCGGTACGGCCCTCTTCAACCTGATGACCGTCTTGGCCTATAAGAGGTTGTAATCGCCTCGCTCGGAGTTCTCCTATGACCGGCCGCATCCGCTCCATCGCCTCGTGCTCTGCTGCCCTTGCCGTCGCGCTTGGGTCGGTTGGCCAGCCTGCCCATGCCCAGAGTGCGGCTCCAGCGAGCAGCGAAGCCAAGCCCATGAAACTGGACCTCGGCTATGACGGCCGTCTCTATATCAAGGTTCTGGACATTCAGTTCAATCAGACCGCCAGCCCTGAGGCCTTTACCTCCAAGGTGCGGTTGGTGACCTACGGCCTGCTTCGGGCCTTTCGCAAACTGGATATGCGCGCCTTTGCTCAGGGCCGGGTCACCGATGGCGAACCCCAGCCCGGCTCGATCACGCACCAGAACATTGACGGAAAGCGCAATCGTAAAGTCACCGCCACCTGGACGGGCTCTGACGTCCTGACGGCGTCAAGTCCTACCTATGACAATATGGGCGAGCCACCCGCAACTCGGACGCAGCGCTTCACGGCGGCTGACCCCCTAACCAACTTCATGCGCATGACCTTAGCCAGCAGCCAAGAAGGCCCCTGTCAGGGCAAGGCGCGGTTCTATGACGGCAAGCAACTTTACGAACTCGATTTTGCTGGTCCCAAACCCTACCGGCTCGACAATCGTGAAAAACGGTTCGGACTGGTCAACCCTCTGCGCTGCACCGTGCGATATATCGAGGTCGCTGGTTTCAAGAAAAAGGCCGTTGAGGACAAGAGCGGTGGCCTGAGGCGGCCGATCACCACCGACTGGGCGCAAGTCGGCGTCGGTGGTCCTTGGGTGCTGTCGTCCCTGTCTGCAGAGACACCCCTAGGCGACGCCGTGATAGAATTGGCCCACATGAACATCGAAGGCACCCGCCCCTAGCTGTTCCGAGCCATTTAGAACGAGGTTGTGGTTAACGCGCGTTATGATACTATATCTAGTATAGAACAAACACCGAATCGGCCGATGTCGCTGATTCGGTCATGATTCGTTTCCCTGTCGTTCAGGCGAAGTGTGAATTTCCGTTAAGCTCCCATTCCTTCTCATCTGCCCTTGCCGTGGGCGTGAGTCCACTCCACCTTGCAGTCATGAGTGATCGGCCCTCAGGAGCAGCCCCCGCACGGCTCGTCGCCGTCTTAGGGCCAACCAATACCGGCAAGACCCATCTGGCGGTCGAGCGGATGCTGGGCCATGCCTCGGGCATGATCGGCCTGCCGCTGCGGCTGCTGGCCCGCGAAATCTATGAGCGGATCGTCAAGGCGAGGGGCGCGCGCTGCGTTGCCCTGATCACGGGCGAGGAAAAGATCATCCCGCCGCGTCCGTCCTATTATGTGTGCACGGTCGAGGCCATGCCGCTGAACCGCGAGGTCGAGTTTCTGGCGGTGGACGAGATCCAGCTCTGCGCCGACCCCGCCCGCGGTCACGTCTTCACGCAGCGCCTGCTGCATGCGCGCGGCAGTTGCGAGACCATGTTCCTTGGCGCGGGCACGCTCGGCCCTCTGATCCGCCGCCTCCTGCCCGATGCGGAATTCGTCACCCGCGAGCGATTCTCGAAACTGACCTATGACGGCCCAAAAAAGCTCAGCCGCCTGCCCCGGCGCAGTGCCGTCGTCGCCTTCTCCACCGATGCCGTCTACGCCATTGCCGAGCTGATCCGTCGCCAGCGCGGCGGCGCGGCTGTGGTCATGGGCTCGCTCAGTCCCCGCACCCGCAATGCTCAGGTGGCACTCTATCAGTCAGGCGAAGTGGATTTTCTGGTCGCCACCGACGCCATCGGCATGGGCCTGAACATGGATGTCGACCATGTCGCCTTTGCGGGCCTGCGCAAGTTCGATGGCAAGCGCACCCGCTGGCTCTACCCCCAAGAAATCGGTCAGATCGCCGGTCGGGCAGGCCGATTCCGCTCGGACGGCACTTTTGGCGTCACCGGCGAGTGTCCAGAAATGGACGAGGACCAGGTCTCGGCGGTCGAGAACCATGCTTTCGAATCGATCTCTGCCGCCGAATGGCGCAATTCGAAGCTGGAGTTCCAGTCCCTGCCCGCCCTGATCCGCAGCCTCGCCGAGCCGCCCTCTCGCGATGGCTTGAAGCTGGCCGAAGAGAGCCTGGACGAGACCGCCCTTCGGCGCATGGCGCTGGACGAGGACGTCGCGCGGCGCTGCCGGGACAAGTCCAATCTGATGCGGCTTTGGGATGTCTGCCAGACGCCGGACTTTCGCAAGACCACGCTGGATGATCACCTGCGCATGGTCCAAGACCTGTTCATGCCGCTGACCCAAGGCTCGCGCCGCGCGCCGACCGATTGGATCGCTGAGCAGTTTCGAGCGCTGGACCGGCTCGACGGCGATATTGACGCCCTGTCTGGGCGGCTGTCGAGCGTTCGCACCCTTGCCTATATCGCCAACCGGCCGGACTGGCTGGTGGACCCGGCCCACTGGCAAGGCCAGACCAAGACCCTCGAAGAGCGGCTGTCCGATACGCTGCACGAGCGGCTGATGCAGCGGTTCATCGACCGACGCACCAGCGCCCTCATGCACGGCCTTCGTCAGCGCGAGGATATGCTCGCAGGCCTAGGAACCGATGGTACGGTCACGGTTGAGGGCCATTTTGTCGGACAACTCAGCGGTCTACAATTTGTCCCGGCCCAGGGTGAGAGCGAACTGGAGGACAAGGCGTTGCGTGCGGCGGCTCAGCGCGCCGTCGGGCCTGAAATTGCCCGCCGCCTTGGTACAATCGCGGCAGAGCCGGATGAGGCCTTTGCCCTGATGCCCGATGGGGCCGTGCTGTGGAACGGCGAAGCGGCAGGCAAACTGGAAATTTCACGCCTCTTTGCCCCCCGTGTGCGGCTGTTTGGTGAGCTTGGCCCTGCGCCTGCCCGCGAGCGGGCCACCCGGCGGTTGGAGGCCTTCTTGGCCGCCGAGGCAGGGCGGCGACTTGGTCCCCTGCGCGATCTCGAAGCCGCGATCCAGAGCGGCAAGATCAAGGGCTTGGCCAGGGGAATTGCCTATCAGTTAGCCGA
>CALFYB010000307.1 GCA_937952995.1 uncultured Caulobacteraceae bacterium | reverse complement strand
CATCACATCGTCCAGCACCTCAAAGGAGGGCAGCCGCTCTGCAATGCGGCGACGGCCCTTCAAAATGCCCGCCACGATCAGGGCGGAAATGCCGAAATAAACCATCCAGTAAGCACTGCCGCCCTCTGTGGGTGACTTGCGGAACACCACAGGCTCAAAACACAACACAATGCCCAGCAACCACAAGGGCGCGAGCTTGTACCAACGGGTTTCACCCGCCGTTTGCTTGATCAGGTAGGCCAAGGCCACCATCGCGGCCCCCGCATCGGGCGCTTCCGCCGCCTCAAGGCTGGCCACCGCCAAGCCGCCTGCCGCCCCGATCTCCTCGACGACAGAGGCAGCACTGGAGGGCTGGCTGCGGTCGGTCCAGCGATTATTGACCACCACTGCCACGCCCGTCGCCGCCAAGGCCAATGCGTAGGCCCGACCCAAGCCCTTGCCTGCGCCCGTGACAATGGCGACCCGGTCTGGCCGGGTCACAGGTCCACCCCCTGATGGGGCGTGCTCATCGGACGCGTGAGGACGCCGGAAGGCGCATCACAGACCAAGGGAATGGTGTTGATCACCGCCCCGGCCACGCCCAGCTGCTCGGCCGAGGTTGCGGTCTGGTCGCCCTCCGGCTTTTCCAGATCGATGGTCAGGCTGACATTCGGATTGCCGGTCACATGGATGCGCCAGAGGGGCGGATCAGCCCGGTCCAGATGGCCGTGCTCCATGTACCAAGCGATGCCCATCTTCAGCACCGGCTGGCCCTGCACAAAAGCCCTCCAGCGCAGATCGATATGGCTGACCGTGCCCTTGGCAATGGGCCCTGCCCCGACATGAAGGTCCTCAGTTGCCCCGCGCAGAAGGTGGTCAGTCTCGATCCGGTCGATGGTCAGACCCAAGCTGTTGGCCATCGAGGCCAGAACTTCGCTGTACATGCCGTTCAGTGAGGTCGCGACCGACCAGTCTGGATCGTTCGGATTAATGCTGGCCGGATCAGAACCAAAACCGAGGATGCCGAACGCATAGTCCGGGCTGCGGATCTGGCGGCAATCGACGCTTTCAAGCACCTCGATGGCTTGCAGCTGCGAACAAACAGCCGTCGCTGCCACAGCGATCTGCTCGGCTGCAAAGCCGGGATTGAGCCCCGCCGCCATCAGGGAAGACCCACCTTTGGCACAGGCCGCTTCAAGGGCTGCCAATCGCGCGCCGCCCCAGTACTGCGGGCGGCTATAGCCATTGATGCTGATGACGTTCTTGCCCGATTCCAGCAGCCGGATCAGGTCGCCGTCATGCGAGCCATAGGGCGGGGCCAAGCGAGCGCAGTGGATGACGACGTCAGCGTCCAGCGCCACGATCTCTTCGACATCCTGAGTCGCCAAAACACCGGTCAGAGGCCTGCGGGCAATATCACCGGCATCGCGGCCAACCTTATTGTCGCCATAGACGAACAGGCCGACCAACTCCATGTCCGGATGGTCCAGCACCGCGCGCAAGCAAGACTTGCCCATGGCCCCCGTGGCCCACTGGATGACACGCCGCTTCATCGCCTGATCCCTCACCTCTTTTGCCCGTCAACGACGGTTTCGACGCGAGCCTATCGGCTTTAGTATCGTTATGAAAGTGAAAGCGCAGGCTCCGAGGCAGGTTCTAGCGCACCCACAGGCTCGACGATTTCGAAGGTTACATCATGCGGATCGACCGGCACGCCGCAGCAGGAACAGGTTACCGCAGGCTCGAGGTCATGGCCGTCCACCTTGTGCCTCAGCAGCAAGGGCGGACCTTCGGGCGAGCAATAGTACCGGTCGCCCCAGATCATCAGCATCAAGAGCACGGGGTAATAGTCGATCCCCTTGGCCGTGAGACGATATTCAAAGCGCCGAACGCCAGAGCCATATTCATGGGCTTGGATGACACCCTTATCGACCAACCAAGACAGGCGCTCTGACAGGATGTTGGTCGCCATGGCCGTGTCGCGATGGATCTCATCAAAGCGGCGCAGGCCCGTAAAGATCGAGCGCAGCACCAGACTTGCCCAGCGGTCGCCGGTGATCTGAGCCACCTCGATCATCAGACCAGCCGAGCCCAGACGCTCGGCAACCGACTGGCGTTGTTGGCGACGGCGGCTATAGTGGGCGGACATCCAGCCGACGCCGGGGCCTTCGGTCCAGTCGACATCGCGCGCACTGATCTCGTCGCCGCATTTCAAGCAGGTCGGAACCGGCTCAAACAGATGGCCGCAACGTTTATGGCGCAGGTTCACGGTCAACTTGCCCTCGAGCGAGGTCCACCGCCGCTCCCACCGCAGCATCATCAAGGCGGGCCAGTAAAGATCTCGGCCCTTTTGCGTCATGTGATAGTCCGAGCGCGGCGGCGACTGGCTATAGAGCACTTTCTCCAAAAGGCCCGCCGTCACCAGTCGCTTGAGCCGGTCGCTC
Source organism: uncultured Caulobacteraceae bacterium (assembly GCA_937952995.1). Lineage (GTDB taxonomy): Bacteria > Pseudomonadota > Alphaproteobacteria > Caulobacterales > Caulobacteraceae > CAISGS01. The sequence goes on along the minus strand of CALFYB010000307.1, from coordinate 19,509 downwards.
AGCAAGGTGGGCAAAAGGCCGGTGCGGGCGCGGAACTCGTCAAACCGCCGCGCGCCGATCCAGCTGGCCTCAAGGATCAACAGAACCGAAGCATCGCCCACGACCTCCAGCGCCCGCCAGATCGAGCAGGTCCGAGTCATTTTGATGGGCGGATTGGCCAACGGCTAAGGGTCCAAATCTAGGTGATCAACGATTGTTCCAGAATCCGGGATCAACCCTCCCGATGCAAGCAAATTTGCATACTAGGACGCTAATCTCGAACCATTGCGCTCAAATGTACCGCCCTCACGACGCAGCCACTCCCGCCAACTCTCGGCGCAGGACCTTGCCAAGCGGGTTCCTCGGCAGGGCGTCGACGATGCGCAGCTTTTCGGGCAGCTTATAGGTTGCGATATCAGCGGCCCGCAGGTGGTCGCAGACCTCTTCGAGCGTCAGGGACTGACCGTCCCGCAGGGCCACGACCGCGCAGACCCGCTCGCCTAGCCGTTCATCGGCATAGGCCGCGCAGCAGGCTTCTCGGACCTTGGGATGGCTTTCGATCAGGACATCCAGTTCGGCGGGCGAAATGTTCAGACCACCGCGAATGATGATCTCCTTGCTGCGACCGACAAATTGATAGAACCGGCCGCCAGCCTCTGGCGCGATGGTGAACAGATCGCCGGTCTTGAAATAGCCCTCGGCGTCGAAGGCGGCTCTGCTCAAGGCCTCAGCACGCCAATAGCCATCAAAGGTCATGGCCCCGTCGATGCGAAGCTCGCCCTCGATGCCCGGCTCGACAATTTCAGTCTCGGTCGCAAGATCGACCAGCCGGGTGCGGATCTTGGCCGGAAAGACCGCTGGCCAATCGACGCCCGTGGCCCCGAAGCGCGGGAAATAGCGGGCGCGCTGCTCTGGGTCAGGGATGGCCTCGCCGGTCGAGAACAGGGACGCCCCCTCATTCGAGCCGAACACGTTCATCACCGTCACGCCGTAGCGATCCTGCCATCCCTTGACCATCCAAGGTGCCAAAGGTGCCGAGCCTGAGCCGAGACAGCGCAGTCGGCTCAAATCGGTCGAGCTGAGCAGCGCCTCGTTCTGCAAAAGCATATTGAGCACGGCCGGGGGCGCGACGGTGTAGGCGATCTCTTCGTCCTGCATCTGGCGCAGGAAGATCGGCAGGTCAAAGGGATGGTGCTGCACCAAGCGCCCCTGACAGAGCAGCCACGTCATAACCATGCCCCCGATGGCGGCAATGTTGATCAAGGGGAAGGGGTTGAGGATGCTGTCGCCAGCCCTCAGCCCTGCGGCCTCGACCAACGCCTCACCATTGACCACCCAGTGATCATGATGGCGCGGCACGCCCTTGGGACTGGCTTCGGTGCCGGAGGTCCAACAGATGGTCAGGGCTTCGCTAGCTTCCAGATCACCGGGAGACGTAAAGGGATGGGCGGGGGCCTTGGCGATCAAGTCGGACAGGGCTTGGGCACCGCTCGGCGCAGTCTGGCCCAGACAGACCACCGCCGCGCTGCCGTTCAAGACCTCGGCGGCCATCAGCCCATGATCGACCCCGTGAAAATGGGTGACGGTCAGATAGAGCTTAGGCGCGATGGTCGGCAGGATCTGGCGCAGTTCGTGGGTGCGATAGGCCATCGCAATGGGGCTCAAGATCGCCCCCATCCGCGCACAGGCCAGAAAGGCCAGCACGCCCTCGACCAGATTGGGCAGCTGCATGGCCACGACGTCGCCGCGTCCGACGCCCAAACCAGCAAAGACATGGGCCAGTTGCGACACCCGCGCATCGGCCTGCTCATAGGTCAGGCGCTGGGGCTCTGTTCCAACCAGCATCTGGCGATTGGGTGCATCGACCAAGGCCTCAGCCATGGGCCGCGCAGCCACGGCCTTGTCAAACAGGCTGCCAACCGTGTCACCTCGCCACCAACCGCGACGGCGATAGTCAGCAACGCGCTCTGGGGAACTAGGATGCACAGCAAGGCTCCAATTGATGTCGACAATCGAGGGGCGGTTAACGACGCCTGAGGTCAGCTTACAGCGTGACTATTCTATTGCAAGTTAATCGCCGAGCGCCCTTTGCGGCGGCATTTGATACCGATCAAGGTTGACCATTGGCCATGGGCTTAGTCTGCGCCCTAGGCCAGCCCGTTGGCCAGTTTCAGGAGCAGAGGCCATGAAGGTCAAAGATGTCATGCATAAGGGGGCAGCATCTGTCGCCCCTGAAGCCACCATCCGTGAATGCGCTCAACAGATGAAGACGTTGGATATTGGGGTCCTGCCGGTGAAGTCCAACGGGGCCATTTTAGGCATCATCACCGACCGAGATATCGCCGTGCGCGGTGTTGCCGCCGGGGTCGATCTGGCCAAGGTCGCTACAAAATCCCTGATGACCAAACAGACCTTCACCTGTTCTGCCGATGACGATCTAGATGATGCGATCAAGGTCATGAAGATGAAAAAGGTCCGCCGTCTGCCGGTTGCAAACAGCAAGGGAGAGTTGGTCGGCATGCTCAGTTTGGGCGACCTCTGTGCATCCGCGACTGACGCAACGCTGAAAAGCGTCGTCAAGGCGGTCGCCGCCCATCACGCCTAGCCCTCGCCCCAAGGTGCCTCGAATGATCGGCGCGCCTTGGGGACTTTGCATCTCTGCAACAGCAACAAGGTACGCTCCATGAACATCGAACCCCAACTGGCCTTCAAGAATATCGACCCCTCCGACGTCGTGCGCGCCATCGTGGATAAGAATGTCCGCAAGCTGCAAAAGCACCACCGCGCCCTCTCCTCCTGCCGGGTGGTCTTTGAGCGCCCCCAGCATCGGCACAAGAGCGGTGACCACTATCGGGTCAGTGTCGACCTCAAGATGACCGGAGGCATTGAGGTGGCGGTGACACGCAATCCACCCCTCGATAAGGACCGGGACAGCGCCTTTGTGGCCCTACGCGAAGCCTTCGACATCGCGGACCGCCAGCTGACGGAAGTGAACCGGCGTCAGCAAAGTCATGGCCATGAACGCAAAGGGCTAACCCATGAGGCCGAACTGGCGGCCATGTCGCGGATGGCCCCTGAAGATCTGACGTGAAATCAGACCCTCAGAGGGCCAAGCCTTCAGCGCTGGCGGATGATCCATTCGCCTGCGCGGTTCAAACAGGCGGTACCTTCCACATCGTGGCGGGTACCGTCTGAAAACACGACCCGATCATGAAACCGCCGACAGGTTCGCCCGTTATCATCGACATAGGATGCCGCACCGGGTGTGAACTCTCCATAGGCACCATTGCGAGGATTACGCCATGACGAGGCGCGGCCGCTCGGATTGTCCCACAAGCCTGTCCGCGCGGCTTCATCATGATAGCGGCGATCATCTTGGTCCATGGACCGGCCAATTTCAGAGCCGACATAGGCTCCCAAGGCAAGGCCAAGACCGGTCGCAACAGTACGGCCGTCGCCGTGACCAAACTGATTGCCAACCAATCCACCGAGCGCGCCACCAATCAACAGTCCCGAGAGCTGACGATCCCCCATCGAACTGGATTCACACGCGGTGAGGGCTGTGGATAGGGACAGGACAACGACACTGATCCTAATCTGAAGCCGCATGGCGAGAAGGTTTTTCATCGGGGTAACTCCTATTGAGGCCGCTTAACCTGAGGCCCAATGCGGGCGATCACATCAGCTGCGGAGAAGATGCGGGGATCGTTGGCAGGAAGTGGCTCCCGCAAAAGGACAATTTCAGCTGACACCTCGTAGCGCTCGTCCTTTTGGACGGTCAGGCCAGGGTCCCAGAACGGCGGATCCACCCAAGGATCCCAGCGCCGCCATCCAAATGGCCGCTCGTAATAGCGCCAATCGGGCCGCCAATACCGATAGGCGGGTCCATACCAAGGTTGATAGAAGGGATCGGGCTCGACGCGGGTCTGCGTATGATGCTCGACATTGCGTTCGAGGATATGAAAGCCCGCATAGCCATTGGCGACGGCAAGTTCAGCGGACCGAAAAAGCAGATAGCCCTCAACCGTATCGCGCGACGTCAGGTCGTTGCCGGAGAAGGTGACGCGATAGCGGTCTGGAGCCAGTTTGGACTCATAATACCCCCCATAGACCGCCTGACCCGCAAGTTTGGGCTGGTAGGGGGTTGCCGTCGAGCAGCCCATGAAGGCCAGCGCCAAGCCAATGATCGCCGCAATGCGAGCAGGCGCATGGAAGGGCGAGGCCTTGATCGTCATGTCTGCCATCTCCTGAGCGCAAGGCGGCCAAAACCGCAAGGATCAAGCGGGCAGGATGGATCAGACCCAATGCGGACACATTGACTCCCGTCAATGTCCTGCAAGAGTTGGGACCTTGGTGTTGACCCTTGAAGACAAAGAGGTTCGGCTCATCTCTAGCTGATTAGGTCTCTATCGAACCTGGTCTGGAGCCAAAGCAAAATGAAGCATGCCCTTCTCGGTCTGATTTTTATCGCCCTATCGATTGGAACCCCTGCCATGGCGACAGAACAGCCAAGTTACACGGCCTCGCAAAAGAGCGGCTCCATCGAGGTGCGCCAATATCCCTCGCTGATCGCCGCAGAAGTTGCCGTGAGCGGCAGCCGCGAAGAGGCGGTCCAAGCCGGGTTTCGGGCGCTGGCGGGATATATTTTCGGCGGCAATATGGGCAGTAAGTCGATCGCCATGACAGCGCCGGTGATGCAGGCTCCGGCCAAAGGCCAATCTATCGCCATGACCGCGCCCGTGATGCAGTCCGGTGACGGCAAGGACTGGACCGTCCGGTTCATCATGCCCAAGGCCTATAGTATGCAGACCCTGCCGCAACCCAAGAACCCTCAGGTAAAGCTCGTCCCCTTGGATCCGGCCAGCTTTGCGGTCGTGCGCTTTTCCGGCATGGCCAAGGAACCCGACATCCAGCGCCAAACCAAACTGCTGCAAGACTATATGACCGCCCACAGTTTGAAAGCCGTCGGTCCCGCATCCCTCGCCCGCTATGACCCGCCATGGACCTTGCCGATGATGCGGCGCAACGAGATCATGATCCCGATCGCTAACCCCTAATAGGCTGGGAATTTCACTCGAACGGTCTCGCCCTGACGCAACGCCTGTGCTTCAATCGTCCCAACGATAAAAACGATAAGGGCGGGGCCCATGAGTGCCATTACAGCCGAAGACCTGAAGGTCTTTGTTGAACAACTAAAGCGCCTTCTGGCAGACCGCAGCAGTGAGACCGAGGTCCGCCGCCTGTCTGAGACCGAAGAGGGCTATGACCCAGCCGTGTGGAAGGCCCTCGCTGATCTGGGCGTCACGGGGCTGATCATTGACGAGGACCATGGCGGCTTTGGCGGCGATGCTGTCGCCTTGGAACTGGTGATGGAAGAGGTCGGGGCCGCCCTACTCTGCTCCCCCTTGCTGTCGTCCGCCATCCTCGCCCCAGCCCTACTTCAGGCGCTCGATGATGAAGCCGCCAAGGCGCGGCTCTTGCCCGATCTGGCCAGCGGCACCAAGATCGCCACGGTGGCCATCACCGGCCGCTCAGCCGGATGGGTCAAGGACGATGTCGCAGTAAACGCGACTGCGGTCGGCGAGGACTGGACCCTATCGGGGCAGGCCGCCTTTGTGACCCACGCCCACATTGCCGATGTGTTGCTGGTCGTGGCCAAAGCCGCCGATGGCTTGGCCGTGTTCGAGGTCGACCCCAAGGCGGCAGGCGTGACCCTGAACAGCCTACCGACGTTCGACCATACGCTGCGGATGTCAGACATCGACTTCGCAAAGGCCCCGGCCCGGCGTCTGGCCTGCAACCGTCCCGTCTGGGACGCTGTGGAAGACATGCTCGACATGGCCCGCATCGCGGTGGCAGGCGAACAGGCGGGCGGGTCCCGCCGGGTGCTGGAAATGACCGTCGACTATGCCAAGAACCGCTATCAGTTCGGCCGCGCCATCGGCAGTTTCCAAGCCGTCAAGCACATGGCAGCGGACCTCTTGATGGACTCCGAGTCCTGCACCTCAGCCGCGCGTCACGCGGCCCAGTGTCTGGCCAGCGGATCAGACGAGGCACCGTCAGCCATCAGCCTCGCCGCCTTCGCCTGCGCCGACGCCTTCAGCGCCATCACCGCCACCAGCATCCAAATGCACGGTGGCATTGCCTTCACGTGGGCCCATCCGGCCCACCTCTATCTGCGCCGCGCCAGAGCCGATGCCCAGCTTTTCGGGTCCTCGGATTTCTACCGCGAACGCTATGTCCAGCAGTTGGGAGGCTAAGGCCATGACCACGCAAATCCTCACTGACGAGGCCCTGAAGGCCGAAGTCACCGCTTGGCTGGCCGAGCACTGGAAGCCTAAGGCGGGCGATCAGGGGGCAGGCTTCGGCCTTCATCCCCATCGCGATTTCATGGCCAAGGTCGTCGAAGCCCGCTGGGCCGTGCCGACCTGGCCCAAGGACTGGTATGGCCGCGAAATGTCTGCGGCGCAGGCCAAGATCATCGAGAAGGCCTTTGCCGCCGTCGGCGCTCCGGGTGCGGGACAGGACAAGTCCAACCTCTGGGCCAATACCGCCATGGCCCATGCGACTCCCGCCTTCAAAAAGACCATCGTTCCAGCCCTGCTCAAGGGCGAAGTCGGCATGTGCCTGCTCTATAGCGAGCCGGGGGCAGGCTCCGACCTTGCCGCCATCCGCACCCGCGCTGACCGCAACGGCGATCACTATGTCGTCAATGGTCAGAAGGTCTGGACCTCTGGCGCGGCGGTGGCTGACTACGGCATGCTGATCGCCCGCACCGACTGGGACGTGCCCAAGCACAAGGGCATCAGCTTCTTCTTCCTGCCCATGAAACAGCCCGGGATCGAGGTGCGGCCCCTGCGCCAGATCACCAACGAAGCCCATTTCAACGAGGTGTTCATTACCGACGCCGTCGTGCCAGCCGACAATATGCTCGGCCCGCTGAACAACGGCTGGGGCGTGTTGCAGACCGCGCTGGCCTATGAGCGCTCGGTCATGGGCGACGCTGCCCGGGGTCCGCGCAGTGGGCAAGACAATCCCAAGGGCGACGGGGCCTTGGTCGAACTGGCCCGCGAGGCTGGACGGCTGAACGATCCGGTCATTCGCCAAGAGGTGGCCCAAGTCACAGCCTATAAGGTCCTGAACCGCCTGAACAATGCCCGGGCCAAGGCCGAGCTGGCACAGGGCAATTCCTCGCCGATCATGTCGCTGGGCAAGCTGGCCATGTCGCGCATCCTGCATGAAGAGGCGCGCCTGCGTTCTAAGCTCCTAGGGGCAGGAAGCCTGCTCGAGGGCCCAGACCATCCCCGCGCCGAGGACGCCAACTTCCTCAGTCTCAACGCCTATTTCACCTCCATCGGCGGCGGCACCGACCAGATCCAGCGCAACATTATCGGCGAACGGGTCCTAGGCCTGCCCAAAGAACCCGAGGTCGACAGAGATATGGCTTTCCGTGACGTGCGAAGCGGCTAAAGTCTAACGGGCTAGGGCGCGCCATAAGCGTCCAGCCTTCTGGCCCATGGGTCAGACACGAGGAAACATTTGGGAGACGATGAGATGGCCTGGAACTTCGGCGACATTCTCGACACTATTGAACCGGTTCTAGACCCTCAGAGCATGGCCTTCATCCATGGCGACCGCCGGGTCACGTGGGGCGAGGCGACAAGGCTGTCGAACAATCTGGCCCGCGCCCTGCTCAGCCGCGGTGCCCAGCCTCGGGACAAGATCGCGCTCTATATGCGCAATCGTCCGGAATATATCATCACCCTGTCCGCCGCGTTCAAATCGCGCATGACCCACGTCAATATCAACTATCGCTACACGCCCGACGAGGTCTGGTACATTTTCGACAATTCTGATGCCCAGACCGTCGTCTATGCCTCTGAATTCCGAGACAATATCGCTCAGATCCGCCCGCGCCTGCCCAATGTCAAAAACTGGATCGAGATCAGCATGGACGGGCAGCTAGCCCCCTTTGCAGAGGCGTTCGAGGTCCTGACAGCAGAGGGCGATGGCTCGGCGCTGAAGATCGAACGCTCGGGCGAAGATCAGCTGTTCATCTATACCGGCGGGACCACCGGCATGCCCAAGGGCGTGATGTGGAACCATGATGATATGCGCGAAATCACGCTGCAAAATGAACGCAAGCTGGGTCCTGTGCCAGAGACCTACGAGGAACTGCGCGAAAAGATGAGGACGGCTCCGCCGATGAGCCGCCTGTTGCCCGCGCCGCCGCTGATGCATGGCACCGGCCTTCTAACCGCCATGGGGGCCCATCTCAACGGCGGCTGCGTCATCACCCTGACCGGCGAGAGCTTCGATGCGGATGAGATGTTGCAGGCCATTCACGACCATCAGCCGACCGGTCTGGTTCTGGTCGGCGACAGCTTTGGCCGTCCTCTGCTCAATGCGCTCGATGCTAATGTCGGCAAGTTCAACGTCTCCAGCGTCGTGGGCATGGTCTCGTCCGGCGTGATGTGGAGCCAAGAAATTAAGCGCGGTCTGCTCAACCACATGCCCAATGCGGTGCTCAGCGACGGGTTCTCCTCCTCCGAAGCCATCGGCATGGGCAATTCCATCATGACCAAGGATGGCGAGGTTCCCACAGCGAAGTTCGTGCTCAGCGACCGTTGCCGCGTGTTCGACGAGAACGACCAGCCGGTCCTGCCGGGCTCTGGCGTCAGGGGTCTGGTGGCCTTGGGCCCGCCCAATCCCGTCGGCTATTTCAAGGACGAAGAAAAGTCGGCACGGACCTTCCGGGTGATCGATGGCGTGCGCTATTCCATCCCCGGCGACTGGTGCGAGGTTGAGGCCGACGGTTCGCTGACCCTGCTGGGCCGAGGCAGCGCCTGCATCAATACCGCCGGTGAAAAGGTCTTCCCCGAAGAGGTCGAAGAGGTGCTCAAGCGCCATCCCGCCATCGACGACGCGCTGGTCATTGGCCTGCCCGACGAGAAGTGGGGCCAGTCCGTTACCGCAGTCGTGGAGATGGTCGAAGGCGAAACCCTCGATGCCGCCGAGGTACGAGCCTTCGTGAGAAAATCCCTCGCGGGCTACAAGACGCCCAAGCTGATCGTCGTCACCGACCGGCCCATGCGCGCCAGCAACGGCAAGGCTGACTATCCCGCCGCCAAGGCCTGTGCGGAGCAGGCTTTAGCGGGTTAGAACGAGCGGGACTGAACTTTTTGATACTCAAATGTAAATCGCCTTGACGAGAGGCGATGGCCTCCCCAAGGATCGAGCGGTGATCGCTCACTGCTCGATCAAAGGAGCCTTCGGGTCTATGAAATTCCTTATCCCTCTGGTGACCGCTTGCGCGGCGAGCCTGCTCTGCGGCTCGGCCTGGGCAACCATCACGCCGCAAGGCTGCTCTGACGCGAAGGCCTATAATCGCGCGCAAGACGGGGTCAGCCTCGTGGTCCTCGAAGATGGCGTGGTGGTCTGCGAAGACTATGCGGTCGGCGACGCCGCCACACCCCACGACCTCCATTCCGGTTCCAAGAGCTTCTTGGGCGTCTTGGCCGCCGCTGCGGTTCAGGATGGACTGCTGAGCTTGGACGAAAAGGTGTCGGACACCATCCCCGAATGGAAATCCGACCCTCTGAAAGCGCCCACCACCCTTCGTCAATTGCTGAGCCTGACCAGCGGTCTGCCCAGCACGATTGGACAGGTGCCAACCTTCGCCAACGCCATCGCCATGCCGTTCAACGCACCGCCGGGCCAGACCTTTCAATATGGCCCCGCCCCCTTCCAAGTGTTCGGAGAGGTTCTGCGCCGCAAGCTTGTCGCCCATGGCCAGCCCGGCGATCCGCTGATCTATCTGCGCACCCGCATCCTTGATCCGATTGGGGTCAAATATGCGGACTGGGAATATGGCAAGGATCAGATGCCGCTATTGCCCCGCAGCGCCAAACTGACGGCCCGGGAATGGGCCAAGTTCGGGGAATTTGTCCGGGCCGGTGGCAAGGTGAACGGTCAGATGATCGTCGATCCCGCCGCCTTCGCAGAGCTGTTTCGCGGCACCTCTGTCAATCCAGCCTACGGATTAACCTGGTGGCTGCCCAAGCCCAGTCCGAGCAAGGATGTGGTGACGGCCTTGAGCGATATGGGCAAACATGCAGATCAATTGCCCACGGACCTCGTCGCTGGCATCGGGGCAGGACAACAGATGCTCTATGTCATCCCATCGATGAAGCTTACCATCGTTCGGCAAGCCAAGCTGGACATCATGCGCTTGCTTCGCCAATCCAAAAGCGGCCCAAGTCCAAAGGACTATTCGGACTATCGGTTCCTATCCCTTCTCTTAGTAAAGCCCGTCGCCCCATGACCCTCTCTCGTCGCCTTGTGCTCGCCACCGTCGTCAGCAGCCTTGCCTGGCCCGCCCTAGCGCGCCCCTCCATGCCCGTCACTCGGCGTCTCATTACCTACAATAATGGCCGGGACGCTCAGCCAATCGAGCTGGAGGTCTTGGTTCGCGGCAAGGGGCCCTTGGTGGTCTTGATCGCATCCTTGGGCCGAGGCGCGAGTGATTTTGATGATCTGGCGCAACGGATCGCAAAGGCGGGTTTTCAGACCGCCGCAATCAATCCTCGTGGCATTGGCCTTAGCCGAGGTCCTGCGGCTCAGATCATGGCGGACTATGCCATGGACGTCACCCGAACGATTGAAGCGCTTCATGAGGGACCGGGCGGTGCTGTCCTGATCGGCCATGCCTTTGGCAATCGCGTCGCCCGAGCGACCGCAGCGGCCTATCCAGACCGGATATCCGGCCTGATCCTCTTGGCATCCGGTGGCCAAGTGCCCATCGCGCCGAACATCAGCAAGGCCTTGCTGGATGTGTTCGACACGGCCCTCTCGCCGCAAGAGCATATGGCAGCGGTAAAGTTAGCCTTCTTCGCGCCCGGAAACGATCCGGACGTCTGGCGGGACGGCTGGTATCCGGCGGTCGCCATGGAACAGAGAAGGGTCTTGGCCAGCACGCCGACCGACAGCTGGACCGGCGCGGGATCGGCTCGGATGCTGATCGTTCAAGCCGCCGATGACACCATTGCCCCTCCGGCCAATGCGGAGGCTCTGCGAGCCGCCCATCCCGACCGCGTCACTGTCGCGACAATCAAGCAGGCCGGTCATGCCATGTTGCCCGAACAGCCTGACGAGATCGCTCGGATTGTCATCGAAAGGCTGAAGGGTCGCGCTTAAGCGGCTGAGAACTTCGCGCGGTGCTTGCCAACGGCGTTGGCATAGTAGGCCTTGAGCTTGACCATATCGGCGTCGATATCACCCGTGGGGTAGAACAGGTCTGCGACGTGGATGGTGCGGGTGCCGTAGTCGAGGATGGTGATGACGATGGGCACATTGGCCGACTTGGCGATGTGATAGAAGCCCGTCTTCCAAGCCGCCGTTAGACTACGGGTGCCTTCGGGCGGAACCAGAAGCATCATCTCGGATGAGTCAGCGAAGGCTTGGCTCATCGACTGAACTAGATCATGACTGGCTGACCGGTCGATGGGCACACAGCCCAGCGCCTTGATGATACCGCCAAAGGGACCGGTGGTCAGGCTCTTCTTGCCCATCCAACGGACCTTGCTGCGGTAATAGCCCACCGCTGCCAGCATATAGATGCCATCCCAGTTGGACGTATGGGGCGCGGCCAGCAGGACGGCCTTTTTTGCTGTGGGCCAGTCGCCCCGCATCTTCCAGCCGCTAAGCAACAGAAACGCGTGGCAAATCCAGTGGACCATCTGGGCCACAATGCCGCGATAGGGCGCAGGCCTAGCGGTCTCTCGTTCCTGTCCCATGGATGCTCCCCAATCTCTACCCCGCGCAATATAGCGCTACGCGGGGTAGGACCAGAGATTTGCGATCAGTATTTTAGTTGCGGCCTGGCATCGTTACCTTGCTAGACACCGGCGCGCCGCCTGCGAAAGGCAGGTCAACCCTCATACCGTCAAAGCCGACGGCCCAGGTGGCAGGGTCACGGATCGCAGCAACCCCATCAAAGAACAGCTTTTCGAGCACGGGCATGGGCAGGTTCGGGGCCAAGTGGCTGTAGATCAGCAGCTTCACCCCGGCCTCATTGGCGGCCTTGGCACCATCGACTGGATCGATGTGATAGTTTTGCACGTCCCCCATCAGCTTGGACTGACGCATATTTCCGGCGGCCTTAGAGCCGTCTTCAATGGCCTTCATCATCCGCATGGACAGGGCTTCGGCGATGAGAATATCAGCTCCCTTAGCCATCTGAGCGATCATCGGCGTTGGGGCGGTGTCGCCGGTAATAACAACAGAACGCCCACCGGCATCGAACCGATAGCCGACAGCCGGACGGATCGGATCATGATCGACCTTGAAGGCCGTGATCTTGACGTCAGCATTTTGCAGAACGACCTTGGTCCCATCGGCACCCAGACCAAAGGTCGAGGCCTTCAGGTTGGCGGCAGCAGGCGGCATGATGTCGGCGCCGTGGTGGGCGGTGCGATAGGTATCATCTAGGCTGTAGGCCTGATTGAATCCGGCCACGACCGTTTCAATCCCCTCAGGACCATAGACCGGCAAAGGTGCCGCGCGGCCACCGGCCCAGCTGTTAAAGCGGACCTCGCCGAGGTCACCAATATGGTCGGAGTGATAGTGGGTGATGAAGACGCTAGCGATATGATCCATCGGGAAGCCCATCAGCATCAGCTCATTGGCTGACCCGGGGCCGACATCGACCAGATAGACTTGGCCCTTGACGATTATGGCTGTGCAGGACTTGGCGCGCACCGCGTCGGGGAAAGGGGCGGATGTGCCACACAGGACGACCCTCATAGCCTGATCATCGAAGAGGTCGGACTTGGCCAGCGGAGCCTTCATCCGCGCCGCAACCTGGCCCTTATAGGCATTTTCAATCATTCCGACTGGCTGAGCCGTAGCGATCGTCGCCACCATCATCGCCGCCGCACCCGCAAGGGCTCCAAGCCACAGTCGCATCGTCGTCTCTCCCTGGGTGAAATATATTGGCGTTATTACTGCCATATTGAATGGCCAAGTTCAACTGCTCAGAACAGCGGAACGCGGAACGGCTTGGCGTCAGGAACCTTGGAGAAAAGTCATGGATGTCACGGTCCCACGCGCGCACCGTTCAGCCCGTGCGGCGCGCTTAGGGCCATCCCTTTGAGCGCCAGTTAAGAGAGGATCGCGGCATGCGCGCATCAGAAACAGTCATCTTGGCGTCCATCGTCAGCCTGCTTTGTGCAGACGTGACAACCGCTCAGCCCCGGCCGCCCAGAGAAGGACCTCCGCCGCCGGTCGAGATGCACCAGCCGCCCGGACCGCCGCAATATTACTACAACGGACGCTGGATCGATCAGTCCGACTGGCAAAACCGCGGAGACGAGCGGGCCCGCTGGGCACGCAACCATGAACGCCGCCACGGCCGTCGCGACCATCATGACAGCTCGTCCCTTGCCGCTGGGATCATCGGCTTCGCCCTCGGCGCAGCTATTGTCGGATCGCAGCAGGACGTCGACAAGGCGCGCCGCGCCGACCGGCGCTGGGATGATATCTGTGCTCGTCGCTATCGCAGCTATGACCGGTTCAGCCGGACCTATTTGGGACGTGACGGCCTGCGTCACTATTGCGTCCCCTAGTCCCCTGTCCCGAGCCGAGGCTGATGTCGGGTTGAGCTTGACAAGCCCCCGCTCATCGGTGCTTTCGTGCCCGTATTCGATCGCTTTTGATAAGCAGACCTGCGGGCAGAGAGACGGCTTAGATGCGTGCGAGCGCCCCGATCACGCGCGATCTTCTGCTGATTGGCGGCGGTCACGCCCACGCCCTTCTGCTCAAGATGTGGGGCATGTCCCCTCTGCCCGGCGTGCGGCTGACCTTGGTCAATCCAGATCCGACAGCGCCCTATACCGGTATGCTACCGGGCTTTGTTGCTGGTCACTACGGGCGCGATGATGTCGAGATTGATCTGGTCAAACTGGCCCGCTTTGCCGGAGCGCGTCTGATCCTAGGTCATGTCGAGGGCCTGGACCTCAAGGCTGGCCGAGCGCGCGTTGCGGGCCGTCCCGACATCGCCTTTGACATTGCCTCGCTCGATATCGGCATTGCTTCGGGGCGGCCCCAGACGGTCGACGGCGAGACGGCCCTGTGGCCTGCCAAGCCCATGTCTCGCTTTGCGCAGGCCTGGGTGAGCCATATTGAAGCGGTGGCCACCGGGACCCGTCCAGCAACCGCCGCCGTTATCGGAGGCGGCGTCGGCGGGGTTGAATTGGCCATGGCCATGCACCATCGCCTGACCAGCCTTTCGCCCAATGCCCGTGTGACCTTGATCGAGGCTGCGGACCAAATCTTGCCCGCCGCGCCGCCGCGCCTGCGCCGAACCTTGGCGCGGAAACTCAAAGACCTCCAGATCGACCTGCACACCGGCTCAAAAGTGGACCGGGTTCAAGGCACCTGCGCCCATCTCGCCAACGGTCAAACCGTTGAAGCCGCGTTCTTTGCATCGGTGGCTGGGGCCCTGCCCGCCCCTTGGCTCGAACAGACGGGCCTCAGCTTGAAGGACGGATTTGTCCGCGTTGATCGCACCTTGCGCAGTGTCAGCCACGACACCCTCTTTGCGGTCGGTGACTGCGCCCACATGGACCAGACCCCGCGTCCGAAGGCCGGGGTCTTCGCCGTCCGCCAAGCGCCCGTCCTATTCGCCAATCTGCAAGCGGCCCTATCCGGCGGCAGCCTGCGTCCGTTCCGCCCGCAGCGGGACTATCTGAAACTGATCAGCTTGGGGGCCAAGGCGGCCACCGCCGAAAAGTGGGGGGTGAGCCTCAGCCTTCCCGGCCTTTGGGCTTGGAAAGATCAGATCGACCAAAGGTTTTTAGAACGACTTCGCCCCCCATCGACACCGATGGATCACTCGGCCGCGACAGGCCCCGTCGCGCTGGGAGTGATGGAGCTTGAACAGGCACAGCCCCTCTGCGGAGGATGTGGATCAAAGGTCGGGCCTGATGTCCTGAACACCGCCCTGTCCGAACTGGCCGCCCCCGGCCGAGCAGACATAGTGCGCGGACGCGGGGACGATGCGGCGGTTCTATCGGTGGGAACGGCACAGCAGGTCCTAACCTGCGACCATTTCCGGGCCTTTACGCTGGACCCCTATGTCCTCGCGCAGATCACAGCCAATCACGCCTTGGGCGACATCTGGGCCATGGGGGCCGACCCGCAAGCAGCCTTGGCCAGCCTGATCCTGCCCGCCATGTCCGAGACCAAGCAGGCCCAAACGGTGCGCGAGATCATGTCGGGCCTTCAGTCTGCCCTAGCATTAGCGGGAGCCGATATGGTCGGCGGGCATACTAGCCTTGGCGCAGAACTGACCGTCGGCCTGACCCTGACAGGCCTGATGAACGGACGTGCCGCCATCGGCCTCAGCGGTGCCAAGGTTGGTGACCAGCTGATCCTGACCAAGTCCATCGGCGTGGGCACGATCATGGCCGCCGAGATGCGCGGCCTCGCCAAGGGCCCTTGGGTGGCTGCGGCCTTGAGCCAGATGATCCAGTCGAGCGGTCCAGCGAGCCAGATCTTGCGGGGCAGCGCCAACGCCATGACCGACGTCACCGGCTTTGGCCTGGCGGGTCATCTTCAGACCATGCTGGAACAGTCGGACCTGTCCGCTACCTTGAGCCTTGGGGCTGTGCCCTGGTGCGCGGGCGCGATTGAACTGGCCAATGACGGGGTCCATAGCTCGATCTATCCGCAGACCTCGGCCCTTGCCAACCGGATGTCAGGCGATGAGGCTGTGCGCGCGGACCCACGCTTTGCCCTGCTGTTCGATCCCCAGACCGCTGGCGGGATGCTCGCCGCAGTGCCCGCCGACGAGGTTGAGGGGGTGATGTCGCAACTGACTGCGCTGGGCCAATCGGCTTGGATCATTGGAAGCCTAGCAGCGCCGCACGACGGCCATCGACTGACCGTTACAGCCTAAGCATCAAGGCTGCGATCTGGTCGGCGGCCGCTTCTTGGCCGTCATCATCTAGGTTGGGCGGAGTGATGATCCCCAAGCAGGGCCGCACATCTTGGCGGCTAGACCGGCCATAGGCTGGGTCGTAATGAAGCTCCATCAAGGCTTCGGCGAGGCTGTCAAAGGCCTGATCCGCAACCATCTGCTTCCAGTCGGCGAGCCGCTGGCGGCCATAGAGCGGCGGCAAACGGTCAATGGCCTCATAAAGTGCGGTCTCATCCTCCGAGATGTCGCGATAGGCCCGCACCAGATAACGCACCCGGTCGGCGGCGGACGCCTCGATGACGATGCGCGGCGCAGTCTGCATGGCCTTCCACAGGATCGGCGGCACCATCCGATCACCGATCTTGCTGGATTCCGCCTCGATTAGCACCGGGCGGCTGGGGTCGAGCGTGGCCATGGCCTGAAGCAGGCGGCCTTCAAACATCTTTTGGCTAGGCTGGCCGTCGCGCGACATGGCCCCAAACACCGAACCCCGGTGGGCGGCGAGCCCTTCAAGGTCGAGCACCTGCACGCCGCGAGAGGCCATCCGCCCTAGGATTTCAGTCTTGGCCGAACCCGTATTGCCATCGAGCAGGATGACGTTCAGCGAAGGCTGCGCATCATAGAGACTCTCACTAACAAAGCGTCGCCATGTCTTATAGCCGCCGGTGACCAGCACGGCCCGCCAGCCGACCTGACGCAGGACCGTGGCCATGGCGTTGGATCGTTGGCCGCCGCGCCAACAATAGACCAGCGGCTGATAGCCACCCGGACGATCCGCCAGCGTGGTTTCGAGATGATGGGCAATGTTGCGGGCTACGTAGGCCGCACCGATGCGGCGCGCGAGGAATCTGGATTTTTGGACATAGAGCGTGCCGATCTCGACCCGCTCGGCATTGCTCAGCACAGGCAGATTGATCGCGCCCGGCATATGGTCTTCGGCAAATTCGCCCGGACTGCGCACATCGATGATGTCGTCATAGGCCGTTAGGGCGGCAAGGTCGATCTGGTCCAGCGTATCAGCCATGCCCTTTCCTACCCTCGTGCGGCAAGATTGGACAGCCTGTTGTCATGCCCGGCAAAAGAGCCTCTCCCGTCTGGCCGAAGCCCGACAGAAGAGGCAGTCATGGGAGGACGGATAGCCTAGGAAACCTTGGTGATGGGCGGCAAGCGATAGCGGCCGTCGCGCAGCTCTTCTCGCGGCAGATAGGCGCGCAAGGACAGGCTGTAGGGACCTGATACAGGCGCGGGCAGCCAGTTGGCCGAGCGCTCACCGCCGGGGTCCGTGCGCGAGATCCAGATGTCGAGGCTGCCATCGGCATTGCGCTTGATGCCAGGGGTGTGGTCGCCGATGGAGTAGCGACCAATCGGGTTCTTGGTCAGGAACTTCTGCTTTTGACCATCGATCTCGTACATGGTCAGCGACCAGAAGGCATCGACCGGCGGGTCCTTGGGCAGGCTCAGACGATAGACGCTGTCGCCCGTGAACTCTCCCGTGCCATCGGGGCTGGCAGGACTCATATACATGGCCTCTTGCGGGATCAGAGCCGCAAGACCAACCAGAGCAACGATGGCGCGGTAGGCATATTCCTGTCCGAAAAGACCCAGATTGGCTTTCGGATAGGACCAGCCCTGCACATAGGATGCCGTGCCCGCATAGGACTTAACCAAGGCCCTCGCCTGCGCTACGCCCTCTTCGACCTCAGCCCACTGTTCTGGAGAAAGAGACTTCTGGCCGTCTGTGCCAAGGCGCTTGGTCCAGCCGAGGAAGGGACGGTCCGCCGCGCGGGGCGGGTTCGAGGCCATTAGTTCAGCCACGTCGGCGAAATAGTCCGGGGCCTTAGCGTTACGGTCAGCATAGACCCGTGACGACGAGACCTTGGGCCCGGTCAGGATGATCTTGTCTTGGACCGCGTGGGCGGCAGCCATGTCCGGTTCGCCATCGACCAGCACCCGGATGATCATCCAGCCCTGAGGGGTGGTCATCTGGACAACGCCCTTGCCAGGCTCCGCTGGCCCCGGCCCGACGATGGTAAAGGTGCCGCCGTTCTCGCCAATCGTGCGCTGGCTTAGGACAGCATCGGTGTCGGAATACATGTTGAGGATATGGACGGACGCGTAACGCTTGCCGACCGCAGGCAGGGTCAGGGTCAAGGGCCCCTTGGTCAGGTCCAGCCAAGCGCTGGAATAGAGCGTGTCATTGTTAGGGGCTGTAATGGCCCGGTCCTGCCAGCTGTTCAGGGTCCGGCGATGGACCAGCCGGTTGACCTGCCCCGCCGTGCGCGTGCGGGCATTGGCCATCTCGATCAACGGCAGGGAAAACAGCCAGGCATTCATGGCGGCGGTCTTCAGATCGCCGTCCGCAGCCAAGGCAGGCAGGGCTGGAACAAGGCCAAGCGCCGCCATGGACGCCAAAAGATCACGCCGTTTCATTCTATCCGCCTCACATTTGGGTCTTAGGAATTGCCCCCTCAGCGATCAGGCAAGGGGAGCAGGTGCGCACAGCCCCCGCCAAGGTCCATCGACCAAGGCGGGGATCGCGCAGGGCTTACGCCCCTTAGACTAGTAGGTCATCCGAACTGTTGCACCGATGGTGCGCGGATCGCCGAGGGTCGAGAACACCGCCCCGTTGTTACCATTGGCCACCTTGGTCGCCACATAGTCCTTATCGAGCAGGTTCTTGGACCAGATATAGGCCGACCAGCCCTTGGGCGAACGCAGGCCAAGACGGGCATTGATGATCTCGCGGCCGGGCATCTCGGTGTAACGCGAATTGCCGGTGCTGCCGACCTTCGAGCGATAGGAGGCGTCCAGACCGAGGAACAGTTCCGCCGGGCTCGCGCCAACCGTGGTGGGATGGGTATATTCCCCGCCCAAAGACGCAGCCCACTTTGGAACGCCCGCCACCTGACCACCGCTTAGGTTACAGAACGGCTTGGTGATGTTTTCCAGACCGCAAGGCGAGCCGGGGAAGTCGGTATAGATCGCGTCGGTATAGGCCGCAGAGCCATAGATCGACAGCTGCTCGACAGGACGGGCTGCGAGGTCAAGCTCCACACCGACAGCCGCTATGTGATCGACGGGATCACCAAGTGGATCTTCGGCTGGCAGAAGAACGGCTGGAAAACCGCGGCGAAGAAGCCGGTGCTAAACGCCGAGCTGTGGCAAGAACTGTTGCTGGCGACAAAACGCCACCGGATCGAATGGATCTGGGTCAAGGGCCACGACGGCCACCCCGAAAACGAGCGCGCCGACAAGCTCGCCAGCGACGCTGCGCTAGCAGTTTCCTGAGAATTACCCCAGCTTTGACCAGAAAAGCCCTTCCCCGGTGGGGAAGGGTTGGGATGGGGGTTCTGCCCCAGCGAGCCTGTAACCCCCACCCCAACCCCTCCCCATCGGGGAGGGGCTATACGGCTTCAGTGGCAATGCTAGGCACCGAAACCCACGCCTTCCTCACCGCCATCGCCGGCCGGCCTCCGGTCGACGAGGCGCTGTGGCTCGAGGCGCTGACTCACGGCAGCACCGGGGCAGCGCGCGACTACCAGCGGCTGGAG
>CALFYB010000306.1 GCA_937952995.1 uncultured Caulobacteraceae bacterium | reverse complement strand
CTGTCGGCCTATGGTCGCTTGCCGCTTGTTGATCTATTGAGCATGACACCGAGTGGCAAAGCCTTCGCTGTGATCGTGCGTGACGATGACAGCGCTGCGGTGCGGGTGTTTGACGCCCAAAGCTTGAAACTCACCGCTAATCTCCCGCTTCCGAAAGCAAAGATCCGTCAGGTCTTTTGGGTCGATGATGACCGGTTGGTTCTGGTCTATTCCACAACCGGAAAAATCATCGATATCACCGGTGGGCCGCGCGAGAATTTTCTCGGCATGGAGTTCAACTTCAAAACGCACAGTTCAACGCGCCTTCTGACTGGGCTCGAACGGTCCTTGAACATCCTCTCAGCCAATCCAGTGCGGGCAGTGAACAAGGACAATGAGACGTCGCTCGTGTTGTCTGGCTTTACATTTCCGTCAGACCACGGCGTTGTTTCGCTTGTTCAACACACGGCCTCAGGTCTCGAGAGACTGCAGGCCGAAGGCGCACGCGACACCATAGACTGGGCAGTCGGACCCAGTGGTGCGGTGCTCGGAGAGGTTCGCTACTTCAACAAGGATGGTCGATGGAAAGTCTATGCAGGGCCCAGCAAAGGTGAGTTGAAACTGGTCCAGTCTGGAACCGACCTCGTTAACCGCCCTCGTTTTGCCGGTGTGTCTCCGGATGAAAAGACAGTCTTCGTCGCGGTCCCCGACAGTGAAGACGACGCCGTCCATCCCGTTGAGGTTCAGACCGGTCAATGGGGCGAGGAACGGACCGACCTTCGGCAGCGGCACATCATCCATGAGGAAGGCACCCAAGTGGTCATTGGGTCCAGCAAGATGGATGGCGATGATCTGGACTACCAATTTGACGCCCCGGCCGACCAGGTCCTTTGGCGGGCCGTTTTGAGGGCCTTTGTCGGTGCCCATGTCGAACTGATTTCACTGTCCCATGACCGGACCAGGCTTGTCGTTTTGGTGACCGGAAAGGATTTCGGTTTTGGCTATTACATCGTGGATAGAGCCACGGGGGGAGCGAAATGGTTCGGTGACGTCTATCGAAATGTCGGTCCAAAACAGATCGGGGAACGTCAATATATCCACTATGCCGCCGCAGATGGTCGGGATATTCCCGCCTATGTAACCCTGCCGAGCGGTAGGCTGGCAAAAGACCTTCCTTTAATTGTGTTGCCGCACGGCGGGCCGTTCTCCAGAGACGCCATTGGCTTTGACTGGTGGTCGCAGGCCTATGCGTCGCGCGGCTACGCGGTCCTGCAGCCGCAGTTTCGAGGGTCAGACGGATTTGGTCTTGAGCATTTGAGGGCAGGTTATGGCGAATATGGTCGCAAGATGCAGACTGATTTGTCTGACGGCATTGCCGATCTCGTCAAGAAGGGATTGGTCGACCCTAAGCGTGTCGCCATAGTCGGCGGGTCCTATGGCGGCTATGCGGCCTTGGCCGGCGTTACCTTGCAGAGCGGCATCTATCGATGCGCCGTTTCGCTGGCGGGTCCATCCAATATGAGCGAGCAGCTGCTTCACTCCGCCTACATGTATGGCTCTAGAAGTTCGTCCTCGCGCTACTGGCACGAATATCTGGGGGTCAAAAACGACAGGGACCCTGCTTTAGCTGCCATTTCGCCTGAGCTTCAAGCCGCGAAGGCCTCCGCGCCCATCCTGCTCATTCACGGCGTCGATGACACGGTCGTGCCGATTGATCAGAGCAAACGGATGGAAGCGGCCCTCAAAAGGGCGGGGAAGCCGGTCGAGATGGTCACCCTCAAGGGCGAGGACCACTGGCTTTCCACCGGCGAAACCCGGCTGGAGATGCTGACCGCCTCAACGGCCTTTTTGGAGCGGTGTAATCCGCCAAACTAGGCGCTTAGGCCTGAAAACTGCGCCTCACCGCCTCGACGTAGGTCGCTCGTGCAAGGTTTAGGTCGAGGGCTGGATCGACCAGCAGGTGCAGGCTGAGGCCAAACAGCTGCGCGCCGATCATCAGGGCGGTACCTTTTGTCATCTTGTCTCGATAATTTACTTGTTAGACAACTATCCAATAGAAACGCCGCCCCTCGATCCTAGCCGTTTACCGCAAGCGGGCCGGATCAGAACCATAGGCGTGTTGGAGGACTGTCGCCGTGACCATTTCGACCGAGTTGGCCAATACCATTGTCGATCCCTTCGCCTATGCGAACGGCGACCGCGTTGATCAGGCCTTTGCCCAACTTCGCCGGGAGGCCCCCTTGGCCGTGGCCCAGCCAGATGGCTTCGACCCGTTCTGGGTGGTGACACGTCACGCCGACATTCTCGAGGTCGAGCGCCAGAACGACCTGTTCCACAATGGCGACCGGTCCTCGGTCATAACGACCATCGCGGCGGACAAGAAGGTGCGCGAGATGATGGGCGGCTCGCCCCATCTGGTGCGGTCCTTGGTCCAGATGGATAATCCCGACCACATGGCCTATCGGCGGGTGACGCAGGGCTCGTTCCTGCCTCAGAACCTGCGGGTGCTCGAAGCGCGTATCCGCGAGATCGCCAAGGGCTTTGTTGACGGCATGTTGGCCAAGGGCGGTCAGTGCGATTTTGCCCGCGACGTGGCGTTTCTCTATCCGCTGCACGTGATCATGGAGGTGATTGGCGTGCCGGAGACGGACGAGCCGCGCATGCTCAAGCTGACCCAAGAGCTGTTCGGCAGCGCCGATCCCGAACTCAACCGCACAGGTTCGGTCATTGGTGACACCGGAACCGGCGTCGACACCATCCAGTCGGTGGTCATGGACTTCATGACCTATTTCATGGCCATCACCGAAGATCGGCGCGCCAATCCCCGGCAAGATCTGGCCAGCGTTATCGCCAACGGTCAGGTCAATGGACAGCCGATGGGGCACCTAGAGGCCATGAGTTACTACATCATCGCGGCGACAGCGGGCCATGACACCACCTCATCAACCACGGCGGGGGCCATGTGGGCCTTGGCCGAGAACCCAGATCAGTGGGCCAAGGTGAAGGCTAATCCGGCGCTGATCAATGGGCTGGTCGAAGAGTCGATCCGCTGGGTCACGCCGGTCAAGCACTTCATGCGCACGGCGACGGATGATGCCGAGTTGGCTGGCCAGAAGATCGCCAAGGGCGATTGGATGTTCCTCGCCTATCCGTCGGGCAATCGCGATGAGGCGGTGTTCGAGGACCCCTTCAGCTTCAAGGTTGACCGCACGCCCAACAAGCATGTTGCCTTTGGCTATGGGGCCCATGTCTGTCTTGGCCAGCATCTGGCGCGGATGGAGATGCGTATCCTCTGGGAAGAGATCTTTGCCCGGGTCGATAGCGTTGAGATGGACGGCGAGCCGCGCCGGATGGTGGCTAATTTCGTCTGCGGTCCCAAGGCCGTGCCTATCCGCTTTAAAGCCAGCTGAGGGCGGTCATGACGCTGGAGCCATGGAAGGTCTGGCAGTGCCGCACCTGCGGCTACCTCTACGAAGAAGAGTTCGGCGATCCCTCAGAGGGGCTGGCGGCCGGGACCCGGTGGGCGGATATTCCTGCGGACTGGGTCTGTCCTCTTTGTGGCACGCCAAAATCTGATTTTGACATGATCCAGCTTTAGACCGGATCCAATAGGGTGCATGATAGGGGCTAACGCGGACGAAAATCCGTGACCGAAAAACGAGGGAGCCCCGCACTATCCATGCCCACACGTCAGGCCAACACGACCCCCATCCTTCCGGCCGCTGAGATCACGACCGATTGGCTAACCGCTGCCTTGGGCAAGGCTGGCATCGAGGCCAAGGTGTCCTCTTTCACCGCTAAGAAGTTTGGCACCGGGCAGGTCGGTGAAAGCGTGCGTTTCACGCTCGATTTTGACGGCGACGCCAACGGTGCGCCCAAGACGGTGGTCGGCAAGTTCCCGTCGCAAGACCCTGAAAGCCGCGCGACGGGTGTGAATTTCGGCAACTATGTGCGCGAGGTGAACTTCTATCGCCAACTGGCCGCGACGGCTCTGGTGACCACTCCCAAGGTGCTGTTCACGGATGTCGACGAAGAGACCTGCGATTTCGTTCTGCTCATGGAGGATCTCGCGCCTGCTGTTCAAGGCGATCAGGTTGCCGGGGTGACCTTGGACCAGGCCGCCCTGTCGGTTGATCAGGCTGCCCATCTCGCCGCGTCGCACTGGGGGCAGGACCAATGGGATCAGGTGCCGTGGATTTTTGGCTCGGCGGCAGGACCGGCAAGTGCGGGGGCGGATCTGATGCGCACCCTGTGGCTCGGCTTTCGGGAGCGCTATGGCAACCGGATCTCGCCGGAATGTGTGAGGATCGGTGAAAAACTGACCACCAATTTCGACCGGTTCAAGTTCGGCTATGAGGGTCCGCGCTGTTTGACCCATAACGACTTTCGGCCGGACAATATGATGTATGGCACGCCCGAGGGCGGCTATCCCATTGCCATCGTCGACTGGCAGTCCATCGGCTATGGCTGCTGTATGGCCGATGTGTCCTATTTCTTGGCCGGGGCCCTATCGCCTCAGGATCGCAAGGCCAATGAGCATGAGTTGCTCAAGGCCTATCACGCGCGACTGACCGCCTTGGGGGTGCGGGACTATCCGTTTGAAAAGCTGATGCACGACTATGCCCATTACAGTTTCTCGCTGTTCAACATGGCCTATTCCGCCTCGATGATCGTCGGACGCACCGAGCGGGGCGACGATATGTTCTTTTCCATGCTGGAAAGCGGTGCCGCCCAGGTGCTCGACCTCGGTGCCATGAAACTTTTGGACTAGGCGCCGCAAGGGCAGTGCTGATAGCGCTGCCCCCATGACCCAGAATCTGTCCATCGAAGAGATTAATGCGCCGGTCGGCTTTGCCGCCTTCCCCATCGAGATTGGCTTTATCGGTGCCAATGGGCCCCTATGGCTGAACCCGCATGGTGAGGTTCTCAAGCTTGGCTTTCGGGTCGAGATGCGTCACTGCAACCCCATGCAGATCTGCCACGGCGGCATGCTGGCCACCTTCATTGACATGCTGATGCCCATGTCGATTGCCCATCAGAGCAAGATGCGGGGAAGGTTCATGCCGACCATTCAACTCAGCCAAGAGTTCTTGGCTCCGGCACCGCTCGGCAGCTGGGTTGAAGGCACCGCGCAGGTGCTGAAAATCACCCGCAATATGGCTTTCGCCCAATGCCTGATCACCGCAGATGGCGAGGTCTGTGGCCGGGCCAGCGGGGTCTTTAAGCTGGGTAAGGAGATCGGTGGGGCGGGGCTGTCGGGCGTGATCGATAAGATCAAGGCCGCCAACCCCTTACCCTCAACCGAAGACTAGGCCTTGGCGCTTGGGCGCGCGTCCATGCGCTTGATCCAGGCGGCGGTCCATGGATGCTCGGTCGCGAGCGGCTGGCCGACGGCGGCACCGAAGGTCAAGAAGCCGTAGAGCAGGATGTCGGCCAGCGTCAGGCGATCACCGCAGATGAACTGGCGGTCGCCCATCTGGTTGCCGAGCCATTGGATACGGTCCTTGGCGATGGCCTTGAGTTCCTCGGCCCCGCTTGGGCCAACCAGCATGATCCGCTTTTCAAAGATCGGACGGCCCTCGGCCGCACGGAAGGCGTTGGTCATAGGCTCGCAGATGTTGAGGTCGATGCGGCGCGTCCACATGCGGGTCTCGGCGCGTTCCTCGGCGGTCGTGCCGACCAAGGCGGGGGAGGGCTGAACCTCCTCGAGATATTCGCAGATCGCGGTGATTTCGCAGACAAAGCTGCCATCGTCCAGTTCCAGCGCAGGCGTCTGACCCGCAGGATTGACCTCAGTATTGTAGGGCGGGCGACGGTTCTCGCCGCCCATTAGGTCGACCGTGACAATCGGCAAGGTCATGCCTTTTTCGGCCATGAACATGCGCACGACATGCGGGTTTGGACCTACGGAACTATGCAGCTTCATTGACGTTTCCTCTTATGGTTCCCTGATTTGTCGGGTCTGGGGCAAGGCGCGTCAAGAGATTGATCGAGCCTCTATGACTTTGTGCCAATCGGACCTAAAGTTTGGCTCAAGAGCAAAACAGAATCTGGGAGAGATCAGGATGGCTGAACGTAAGGGTGGATGTCTGTGCGGCGCGGTGCGCTATGAGTTGAAGGCGGAACCGACCGTGACGGCGGTCTGTCACTGCACCCACTGCCAGCGCCAAAGCGGCAGCGTCTTTTCGACCAATATGGTGGTTATGGAAGCGGACTATGTCCAGCACGGCGAAACCAAGGTCTTTGAGGACAAGGGTGACAGCGGCAAAGGCGTCCATCGCCACTTCTGCGCCAACTGCGGCTCGCCAATCCTGTCCAAGATCGACCTGATGCCGGGTGTGGTCATGGTCAAGGCCGGGACCTTGGATGATTTGAGCACCGTCACACCGGGTGTCGAGGTCTATGCTGACCATGCCGCCGAATGGGTCGCCCCCATTGCCGGGGTTCGCCGCTTTGGCCAGGCCGCAGGCTAGGGGTGATGAGCGCCAGCCAGATCGAAGCCAGTTTAGAACTTGCCGCTGAGCGCTGCGATGACCTGACGCCGTTGGTCTATGAGCGGCTTTTTCGCGAGCATCCAGAAATGGAGGCCCTCTTTTGGCGCGACACCAACCATGCGGTGAAGGGCGAGATGCTGGCGCGGGTCTTTGAGGCCATCCTCGACTTCGTCGGCGAGCGCAAATATGCCAGCACCATGATCCAGTGCGAGGTCGTGACCCATGAGGGCTATGACGTGCCGCCCGATGTGTTCCGCATGTTCTTTGCGACCGTTGCGGCGACCTTAAAGGCGTTGCTGGCCACGGACTGGACCGCTGAAATGGATCAGGCTTGGACCAAGCTGCTGGCCGATCTGGACTATTATGTGATCCACCCCGATCAGTATGAAACCAGTATGGCCAAGGCCAGATAGCTCACCCTCAAGATTCTGCTTGGGGCGCCTTTGGGGAAAGGGCGTAGAGATAATGAAAAGACGCGTTGGGAGACCGAACCATGAGTGCTGATCCTGGACAACCGACTATCGGTGATGTGCGCCCCGCCCACCGGCTCGATGAGGCCGCTTTAGATCGCTGGCTGGCAGCCAATGTTGAGGGCTATCAGGGCCCTTTGTCGGTGCGCCAGTTTCAGGGCGGTGCCTCTAACCCCACCTATATGCTGACCGCAGGTGGCAAGCGTTATGTCATGCGCAAGAAGCCACCGGGGCAGTTGCTGGCCAGCGCCCACCAGGTCGATCGTGAGTTTCGGGTCATGTCGGCCTTGGGCAAGGTCGGCTTTCCGGTGCCGACCATGCGTGCCCTTTGCGAGGATGACAGCGTCGCGGGCGCGACCTTCTATGTGATGGATTTCCTAGAGGGCCGCATCTTCCGCGATGCCCGCTTGCCCGGCATGTCCCCCGCCGAGCGTTCCGCCATCTATGACGAGTTGGGCGCGGTGATGGTGCAACTCCACGCCATTGACCCCAACGCCATCGGCTTGGGCGACTATGGCCGTCCGGGAAACTATTTCGAGCGCCAGATCGGACGCTGGATCAAGCAATATCGCGGGGCTGAAACCGAACGGATCGAGGCGATGGAGGCCCTGATCGAGGCCCTGCCGGCCTTGGTTCCCGCTGACGACACCGTGACCATCGCGCATGGTGACTATCGGTTAGAGAATGTCATGTTCCACCCCACCGAGCCGCGCATCATTGCGGTTCTGGACTGGGAGCTGTCGACGCTGGGCCATCCGCTGGCCGATCTGGCCTATAACTGCATCCTTTGGCATTCGCGCTCAGAAAGCTGGGGCACGTTCGACGGCATTGATCTGGCGACCTCGGGCATTCCGTCGGAAGAGGACTATGTGGCCGCCTATTGCCGCCGGACGGGACGCGGCGCGATCCCAGAGTTCAACTTCTATCTGGCATTCTCTCTGTTCCGCTTGGCCTCGATCTCGCAGGGCGTCTTCAAGCGCAATCTGGATGGCATCGGCACGTCCGACGCCCACGGGGACAATACCGGCGTCAAGATCCTGGCGGATGAGGCGCTAGCCGTCCTGAAGCGCTAGGCTGGGGCCGGTGACGGACAGCTTTGATTATATCGTCGTTGGTGCAGGGTCGGCGGGCTGCGTGCTCGCCAACCGGCTGTCAGCAGATCCGTCGAAGCGCGTACTGGTCCTAGAGGCCGGGGGCAAGGACGACTGGATATGGTTCCATATCCCGGTCGGCTATCTGTTCTCTATCGGCAATCCGCGCGCGGACTGGATGTTTGAGACCCAGCCTATTGCCGGGCTGGATGGCCGCAAGCTGAACTATCCGCGGGGCAAGGTCATTGGCGGCAGCTCGGCCATCAATGCCATGATCTATATGCGCGGTCAGGCGGCCGACTATGACGGCTGGAGGGCGATGGGTCTGAGCGGCTGGGGCTGGGACGATGTGCTGCCGCTGTTCATGGCCCAGGAAGACCATATTGATCCGCCAAGCGCGCTTCATCGCAGCGGCGGCGAGTGGCGGGTAGAGCATCCGCGTATGCGCTGGAAGGTGCTGGACGCCTTTGCCGAGGCGGCAGCGCAGGAGGGCATAGCCCCGGTTGCCGATTTCAATGGCGGCGATAATGAGGGGGCGGGCTATTTCCAGGTCAACCAAAAGACTGGTCGGCGCTGGAGTGCGGCGCGGGGTTTTCTAAAGCCCGTCCTGCACCGGCAAAACCTCAAGGTCGAAACCGGCGTTCGGGTCACGCGCGTCCTAATCGAGCAGGGCCGCGCCGTTGGGGTGGCCTATACCAAGGGCGGGCAGGGTTTCGAGGCGCGGACTTCGGGTGAGGTGATTTTGACCGCCGGGGCCGTTGGCACGCCGCAGCTTTTGGAACTGTCGGGGCTGGGCGACGGCGCGCGTCTTCAGGCGCTTGGCATCGAGACCAAGGCTCACCTAGCGGGGGTGGGAGAGAACCTGCAAGACCATCTGCAGATCCGGCCCTATTACAAGGTCAGCGGCGTTGCGACCATGAACGCGCTCTATGCCTCCCTGTGGCGCAGGCCTTTGATGGCGCTTGAATATGCCCTGTTTCGGCGCGGGCCCATGTCGATGGCCCCGTCGCAGATGGGGGCCTTTGCCCGCTCATCACCCGATCAGGCGCGGGCCAATGTCCAGTTCCACGTCCAGCCCCTGTCACTGGACCGGTTCGGCGAGCCGCTGCATCCGTTTGGGGCCATTACCATCAGCGTCTGCAATCTGCGCCCGACCAGCCGTGGCTCGGTCCATCTGGCCAGCGCGAGGGCGCAGGACGCGCCCCTGATCCAGCCCAACTATCTGTCCACGCCAGACGATGAGCAGGTTGCCATCGATTCGTTGCGTCTTGTCCGGCGAATTGTGGCCCAGTCCCCCTTGCAGCGGTACGCGCCGCAAGAACATAGGCCGGGCCTAGAGGCCCAGTCGGACGCGGACCTGTTGGCCGCCGCCCGGTCGCTTGGCACCACTATCTTCCACCCCGTCGGCACGGCGAAGATGGGGCTAAAGACGGATCCGAAGGCGGTGGTGGATGAGCAGCTTCGCGTCCACGGCGTCGCCGGACTGCGCATCGCTGATGCCTCGATCATGCCGACCATCACCTCAGGCAACACCAATTCCCCGACCATGATGATCGCCGAGAAGGCCGCCCGGATGATCCTATTTAATCATTAGCGGAGCCCACCTTGTGGCTCTTTCCTCGGCCTTGTGCACCGCTCTTGCGATTGCGCGGTGTTAAGGAGCGGCGATCCAAGACTTTTGACCCGCCGTTTGATCCGTTGCCCCATTGCTTGGAATTCCGGCGAACAGGAAGGCGTGATGAAAGAAGAGATTGCTATTTATAATTGATCAATCTTAGGTAATTATTTTAAGATAGCCTTTAGTACTTAAAAATGCTAATTCTGAAACCCATGCATCTTTATAAGTGCCATTCATAGCGCTGGACTCTGTGTTGCTGTGTAAGAGGTTTTTCGAATGATTTGGGACCGGATATCTGCTGATCCTGGGCTTGATTGGGTAGACCATGATGTCCGTCAACAGGTCGCGCGCTTGGTCGTCACCTTTTTGGCATGCATACTTTCAGTCAAAAATTTGGGCTTAGTGCCTTCAGTTGTTTGGTTGGCGGCCGCGCTTATTGCCCAGTTTATGACATACCGAATTTCGATTTCAATCCGCATGAGCGAGAAAAACGCAGGCATATTCCGCCTATCTACTGCTTTAGCTATGTTTTTTGAGACTTTAGTTTGGTCATATTTGGCCTATTTATATTGGCAGCCTTCGAGTTTGACCTTCTGTATTGCTTCGGTTTGTATATTAACTGGGCAACTGTTGCATTCGGTCACATTTGCCTCGCGATCAAGGATAGCTTCGTTCATTTGTGGTGTCCCACCCGGCCTTATATTAATTGGCGTCACAACCTTTTTGAGTGGTCTCCATGGGGCCGATCAGATCATGGTTTTCGTGGCCACAACGGGGGTCTTTTATTACGCGTTCGTGTCCGCAAGCGCGAGTTATGCCACGCAATCGGCCCTCGAAGAGCAAAGGCGTTTTGCTCAAGGCATCATCGAGGCCTTGGATTCCCGGATCGGGATCATTGATGAGCACGGCGACTTCATTCACACCAACCGTGTCTGGCGCCAGCGAATTGAGGCGATTGAACGGCGCACAAATACACGCCTCGGCAATCATCTGGCAGACCATTGCGGGCGCATTCCCGGACGAAAAGGTCAATTGATCGAGCGACAGTTGCAAGCGATGGTGGAGGGGCGTGCCGACAGCTTTTCCACCCTCTACCGGGCCAATGTGGAGGGGCAGAGCCAGTGGTTCAGCCTGCGAGCCTACACCTTGAAGGATGCGGGTCAGGCCAAGGTGCTGGTCATTCAGGACAATGTCACTGAGATCAAAGCCTCCGAAGCGAAACTAAGGCAGACCAATCGCGTGCTTCGTCGTGCGCGGTTGGACGCGGACACGGCCAATCGGGCAAAGTCGCGCTTTCTGGCAACGATGGGCCACGAGATTCGGACCCCGCTCAACGGTATTGTGGCCATTGCAGACGTGCTGTCGCGTTCCAAGCTTGGCGAGGCTGAACGTGACTTGATCGACACCATTTCATCCTCAGCCGATACCCTATCGGGGTTACTAGTCGACATGCTGGATGTTGCACGGATTGAAGCTGGCCGGGTCAGTCTGGAACGGGCACCGTTCCAGTTGGGCGACGCTTTGAGGTCCGTGATTGCTCTTAGCAACATCATCGCCAGTGAAAAGAACTTGGCCCTTAACAGTCACCTCGACCCCTCAATTGAGGTCTGGGTCATGGGGGATTTGACCCGATTTAAGCAGGTTGCGACGAACCTGATTTCCAATGCGGTGAAGTTCACAGACAAGGGCAGCGTCACGATTTCGGCGAAATGCAACGAGGCCGGAGCCTTTGAGATTTCCGTGTCAGACACGGGCATTGGGTTTGACCCTGGCCAAATTGAGCGTCTGTTCAATCCGTTTGAACAGGCTGATGACACCGTCTCGCGCCGCTTTGGCGGGACGGGTCTAGGCTTGGCCATCGTCAAGCAGTTGATCCAAATGATGGGTGGTAGCATCAACTGTACCAGTGTGCCGGAGCGCGGTTCTAATTTCCATATTCTGTTACCGCTCGACGTTACCGAAGCGCCTCCAGTGCCGTTCGAATCCAGTCTTGAAGACTATATCGAGGCAGCGCCCTTGGTCATTTTGGTCGTCGACGACCATCCGGTGAACCGCAAGGTGGTCGGACTGATTCTGAATCAATTAAATATCCAGTTGGTCATGGCAGAGAATGGCGAGGAGGCTGTCCAAGCCTTCTATAAGCAGCCGTTTGATGCGGTTCTTATGGATATGCAGATGCCGGTGATGGACGGGTTGGAGGCGACCCGGGCCATTCGCGAAATTGAGCACAGGGCGGGGCAGAAACACACGCCGATCATCATGTTCAGTGCCAATGCCCTCACCGAGCATATCGAGCAAAGCCTCGACAGCGGTGCGGATATGCACTTGGCCAAGCCAATCACCGCCAAGGGGCTTCTTGGGGCCTTGGCCAGTGTGCTGAACAAAGAGCCGAGCCTCGCGACCCTGTCTTGATTTCGACCTGACAAGATCTGCGAACCGTTTAACATCTCCTCCGGAACGCCCGATCGTGGCGTAAATGGATTCAGGAGTGCGCTATGAAGGCCGCGGTCTATTACGAAAATGGTTCCCCCGATGTCTTGAAATATGAGGATGTGCCTGACCCTGTTTGCCATCCAAAGGGCGTGGTCATTCGGGTATTGGCGGTCAGTATCGAGGGCGGTGACACGCTCAATCGCTGGCGCGGTCCCCTCGTCACTCGCCCGCACATTGTCGGCTATCAGGCTTCGGGCGAGATTGTTGCTATCGGGTCGGAGGTTAGCCATCTCAAGCTTGGTCAAATCGTTGCGACCTGCGACGGCTTTGGCAGCCATGCCGAACTGCGGCCGGTTCCGGCCCGTAACTGCTGGCCGGTGCCTGATGGCTTTGATCCGCGCTTGGCGGCGGTCATTCCTGTGGCATTCGGAACCGCCCATGACTGTCTGTTCGAGTTCGGACGGCTGAAGGCGGGCGAGACGGTGCTGGTTCAGGCGGGCGCGAGCGGCGTTGGCCTTGCCGCCATCCAACTGGCCAAGCGGGCAGGGGCGACTGTTCTGGCCACGGCCTCAAGCGATGAGCGGTTGGAGCGGCTAAAGGCCTATGGCCTTGACCACGGCATCAACTATTCGGCTCAGTCTGTGCCTGAGGCGGTGATGAAATTCACCGACAAGAAGGGTGTCAATCTGGTCGTCGACAGCGTCGGTGGCCCAACCTTGCAAGGCTCGATCCAGTCGCTGGCCTATCGCGGCCGGGTGTCGATGGTCGGTCAGGCGGGCCGGGAGCCCATGGTCGTTGATGTTGGCAGCCTGATGGGCGGCAACCGCTCGCTCAGCGGCGTGTTCTTGGGCGCTGAGATCATGACCGACCGGGCTCATGACATGATCCAAGGCCTGATCGACGATGCAGCCAAGGGCGCGTTCCAAGTGGTCATCGACCGCGAGTTCAAGCTCTCCGACGCCGCCGCGGCCCATGCCTATATCGAGAGCCGCCAAGCGGTGGGCCGGGTTCTGCTTATTCCTTGATGGGTGGGACTGCATCCCCCTCACCCAACCCTCTCCCCCAAGGGGGCGAGGGCTAAGAAGGTCAAAGCCCTCTCCCTGTGGGAGAGGGTTGGGTGAGGGCCTTTTTTTGGGTGCAACACCCTCGTCCTATCGAAGGGCATCG
This sequence comes from uncultured Caulobacteraceae bacterium, assembly GCA_937952995.1. Classification (GTDB taxonomy): domain Bacteria; phylum Pseudomonadota; class Alphaproteobacteria; order Caulobacterales; family Caulobacteraceae; genus CAISGS01. The sequence goes on along the minus strand of CALFYB010000306.1, from coordinate 8,731 downwards.
TGATCTGATCTCCCTCAACCGTATCCCCCGCGAAGGCGGGGGCCCAGACCTGTGGGGCTCCAAAGTCCGGTTAGCCCTGTTCTGGATCCCCGCCTTCGCGGGGAACACGGGTAGGGTTTAGGCTCAGGATGAGGATGAATGGGAAAGCGCGGACCTAGAGTTCTTCTTCACCCTCGTCCTATCGAAGGTCATCGTGATCTGATCCCCCTCAACCGCATCCCCCGCGAAGGCGGGGGCCCAGACCTGTGGGGCTCCGAAGTCCGGCTAGCCCTGCTCTGGATCCCCGCCTTCGCGGGGAATACGGTGGTGAGGTAGGGGGTATTTCACACTCCCTACCTCCGCAGGGCTGATGGGAGGCCTTTAGCCCATCGGGTAGAGAATCTCTTTCGACACCGCGTTGATCTTCTTCATCACCTCGTCGCTGAGGATCAGGTCAGAGGCGGCGAAGATGTCGGCCAGCTGGTTTTCGTGGGTGGCACCGACGATGGTTGAGGCCACGAAGTCATGCTGCATGCTCCAAGCCGTCGCCATGGTTACCAGCGACATGCCCGCTTCCTGCGCGATGGCCCCGAAACGCTCGGTGGCCAGCAAGGACTTGTCGTTGACGAAGCGCTTGGCCATCGCCGCCTGACGGCCGCCGATGTTCAGGTAGTTGGAGAACCGCGCGCCGTCGGGACGGGCACCGCCATTATATTTGCCAGACAGGACGCCGCCCGCGAGGGGCGAGTAGGGGATTAGGCTGACGCCTTCTTGACGGCAAACCTGCGCCAGTTCGTCTTCGAAGCGGCGGTTATTCATGCTGAAATTGTTCTGGATGGTCTCATAACGGGCTAGGCCTTCGCGCTCAGAGACGGACAGGCTCTTCATCAGGCCCCAGCTGGTCTCGTTGCTGCAGCCGATGATCCGCACCTTGCCGCTTTCGACCAGATCGTCCAGCGCGCGCAGGGCGTCTTCGTAGCGAGCGCCATGGTCAGGCCAGTGGGTCTGGTAGAGGTCGATATAGTCGGTGTTTAGCCGGCGCAGGCTGGCCTCGACGGCGCTTACGATATTGTGGCGGTCGAGCGCGGTCATGCCTGCCCGTTGCGAGCCCTTCAGCCAGCCGTGGCTTGGACCGCAGACCTTGGTGGCGATCAGGACCTCGTCGCGGCGCTTGGTCTTCATCCAGCGGCCTACAATCTCTTCGGTGGTGCCGGCCCATTCTTCCTTGGGGGGCACGGGATAGTTTTCAGCCGTGTCGAAGAAGTTGATGCCAGCATCGAGCGACATGTCGAGGATGCGGTGGGACATCTTCTCGTCGGCCTGAGCACCAAAGGTCATGGTGCCCATGCAGATCTTCGAAACAACGATGGGGCTTTTGCCGAGGCGGTGGGTTTGCATAGCTATTCCTAAAGGTTGAATTGAGGTTTGAACGGATTGGAAGGCTAAGATTGTTTGATCAGATAGGTTTGCAGGATCGCCCTTAGGCCGTCAGACAGGGGACTAGATCCCTTCTCGTCGGCCTGCACAAAGGTCGTCGTGCAGATACCGACGCATTTGCCCTTTTGGAACATGGCTTGGCTGATCTCCATCGAGGCATTGCCGATGCGGGTGATGCCGCTACCGATATCGAGCATGTCGGGGTGGAAGACCTCGCCCAGAAAGCTGACGCGGGTGTCGGCTGTGACGATCCGAACCCATGGGGCAGGGCCCAGATCTTCGAAAATCTGTTTCATGAAACGGCCGCGCGCCTCATCATAAAAGCCTGCTATGGCCATATTATTGATGTGGCGGAGGCTGTCTTCATCCCGATAGCGGGTCTGGATTTGAAACGAGAAGGGATAGGCGGCGCGGTCGAGACGCCAAGGATCGGGTTTCATGGATAGGCTACACTCTGAACAGAACGCGTGATCACAACTTAGGCACTGGTTTTAGGGCCTAGCCCCCTCTAGGATCAAACGATTGTTTGATTGTTGGCCCTCGCGCCGCCGGAGATGTCGATGTCTGCTGCTGATCTGTTCGCCCCCATGACCTTCAAGCGCGGCCCAGCGATGAAGAACCGCTTCATGCTTGCGCCCTTGACCAATCAGCAAAGCGGCGAAGACGGGATCCTCTCGCAGGACGAATATACCTGGCTGGTCAAGCGCGCCGAGGGCGGCTTTGGCCTGACCATGACCTGCGCCGCTCACATCCAGAAGATCGGCCAAGGGTTCGAGGGACAGCTGGGCATCTTTTCGGATGATCATCTGCCCGGCCTGACGCGGCTGGCGGCGGGGATCAAGGCCAATGACAGTCTGGCCGTGGTGCAACTGCACCATGCCGGTATGCGCTCACCGAAAGAACTGATCGGCGAGGCTCCCGTCTGTCCGTCCGCCAACGACGAGTTCGGCGCGCGGCCGATGACCACGGCTGAAGTCGAAGAGATGATTGAGGCCTTTATCGTCGGTGCCGAGCGCGCCGAGCGGGCTGGCTTTGACGGTGTTGAGCTGCATGGTGCCCATGGCTATCTGCTCTGTCAGTTCCTCAGCCCAGAGGTCAACCAGCGCACGGACCGCTTCGGTGGCTCGCTGGACAATCGAACTTCGGTGATCCGCGAGATCATCGCCGGTATCCGCGCCCGCTGCCGTCCAGACTTCAATCTGGGCCTTCGCCTGTCGCCAGAGCGGTTTGGTCTAAAGCTCGCCGAAATCCTGTCCTTTGCTCAGAGCCTGATGACAGCAGGCGATATCGACTATCTCGACATGTCCTTGTGGGACGTGTTCAAGCTGCCGGTCGAGGAAGACTATAAGCATCGCGGCCTCATGGATTGGTTCGTCGATCTGGATCGTGGATCGGTACGTTTGGGCGTCGCGGGCAAGGTTCTGACGGCTGAAAATGCGCGGGCCTGCCTTGAGGCGGGTGTGGACTTTGTCTTGATCGGACGCGGCGCGATCCTGCATCACGACTATCCAAAGCTGGTTCAGGCCGACCCAGATTTTCGTCCCATCGCCTTGCCCGTCAGCCCAGAGCACCTAGCCAAGGAAGGGCTGAGCCCCGGCTTCATCAAATATATGGGCAACTGGAAGGGCTTCGTCAGCCTCTAGAGGGTGACAGCCTGATCAGAGGGCTGCATAGTCGACACATAAACCAGCGCGGGGCGTCCTCGGACCTAGACACTGCGCGGACCTAAGGGAGGATGACATGGCCTATGCTCCGGCGACGCGGGATATCTATGATGCGGATAGCCACATCATGGAACTACCTGATTTCTTGAAGAAATATGCTGATCCTTCGCTGCGGGAAGAGATTCCCGAGGTCAGCTATTCGGCCTCGATCGTCACCGACGAAGAGGTCGCGGTGATCATGTCGCAAGGCGGACGGCACAGCGCCGAGCATGTGCAGGCCCAGATCGACCTTGGCGACCGGCTGATCCAATCCTCAAAGGAAATCCAAGCCCTCGGTGCCTTTGACAGTGCGGACCGGACCCGGGCTATGGACCTGCTTGGCTTCAAGAAGCAGCTGGTGTTCGCGACCCACAGCGTCGCCATGCCCTTTTCCGCTAGCTCGCGGCTGGAGTCGCGTCTGCGCTATGGGGCGACGCGGGCCCATAACCGTCACATGGCAGATTTCTGCAGTTCAGACGCACGGCTGATGGGCGTGGCGGTGATCCCGCTCGATGATCCTGAGATGGCCATGGCCGAGCTCGACTATGTGCTGCGCAGCGGCCTTGAGGCGGTCTGGATTCCGCACCGGCCTTGCGGTGACCGCTCACCCGGCCACGTTGATCTTGACCCATTCTGGGCCCGGTTGGCCGAGAGCGGCATTCCGTTCCTGCTCCATGTCGGCGGCGCGCCTTTGCAGTTGGCTAAGGCTTGGATGAACAATGGCCGTCCACCGACCAAGGACTGGCTGGGCGGCGGTGAAAACCTGCGCACCAAGGACGTGGCGCTGCTGCACGAAGGCCCTGAAGCCTTCTTGACCATGATGGTGCTGGACGGGGTGCTCGAGCGCCATCCGAACCTGCGCGGTGCGAGCGTTGAGCTGGGCGCAGGCTGGGTACCTGAACTGCTGCGCCGTCTGGACTGGGTGGTCAAGCACTGGAGCCGCAATGACGCGAACCTTCAGGGCCTTAGCCGCACGCCGTCTCAGCAACTGACCGATCAGATGGCCTTCACCCCCTTCGTCTTCGAAGAGGTCGGCAACTTCATCGATCAGTCCAATCCGGACCTCTATCTGTTCTCCAGCGACTATCCCCATATCGAAGGCGGCCGCGATCCCATCGCACGCTTTGAGGCGTCACTGGGTGTGCGTGATGAGGCGGTGCGGGCCAAGTTCTACGCCGAGAACTTCCTGCGCATCTTCCCCAGCGCCCGGGTATCTTCAAGCCTGAAGGCCAGCGCCTAATCGCGCTGGCCTAACGGCCCTAGTTGATTGAGCGATAGGCCTTCTCGCCGTGGACCGCCATGTCGAGGCCATCATCGATGGTCTCGGGGCTGACCCGAAGTCCGACGCTCTTGCGCACGATCCAGACCAGAACCAAGGTTGCAACCGCAGACCACGCGCAGACCGCCAGAACGCCGAGGGTCTGGGTCAGGGCTTGGTCAGACATTGTGACGCCTGACGCATAGCCATTGCCGCCGAGGCTCGGGCTGGCCAAAACCGCGACCAACAGCGTGCCGACAATGCCGCCGATGCCGTGAACCGCGAAGACGTCCAGGCTGTCATCGATCTTGAGATGATGGCGAACCAACTCGACGCAGTGGTAACAAACAAAACTGCCAACCGCGCCCAGAGCGACGCCGCCGAGCGGACTAATGAAGCCAGAGGCTGGCGTGACGGTCGCGAGGCCTGCGACAACGCCGGTAACGAGGCCAACCATGCTGACCCGGCCAAAGCGCTTCCACTCGATCAGGGCCCAGACCAGACCCGCCGCTGAGGCAGACATGTGGGTGGACAGAAGGGCTGCGCCAGCATCGGCATTGGCCGCGAGCGCGCTGCCGCCATTGAAGCCATACCAGCCCACCCACAAAAGGCCTGCGCCCATCATGGTCATGCCGGGATTGTGCGGCGGGTGAAGATCGCGCGGATAGCCATCGCGCGGACCAAGCTGCCAAGCGAGCAACAGGGCAGAGACCCCGGCGGTGGCATGGACGACCAGACCGCCAGCATAGTCCATCACATGGCGTCCCATCAGCCAGCCGCCGCCCCAGACCCAGTGACAGACCGGAGCATAGACGACCAACAGCCAAAGGCCGGAAAAGAGCATGACGGCGCTGAACTTCATGCGCTCAACCGTCGCGCCGATGATCAGGGCTGGAGTAATGACCGCAAAGGCCATCTGGAACGAAAAGAACACGTTTTCAGGGATGGTGCCGATCAGGGCTGTGCGAGACACAGACGCCAGGCCGAACTTAGCCAGATCGCCGATCAATGGGTTCGCGCCTGAAAAGGACAGGCTATAGCCGCCGAGGAGCCAGAGCACCGACGCGAGGCAGGCAATGCCAACACATTGCGCCATCACCGACAGAACATTCTTTGACCGCACTAGGCCGCCATAGAAGAGGGCGAGCCCCGGAAGGGTCATGAGAAGCACGAGGGCGGTGGAGGCCAAGATCCAGGCTGTATCGCCCGAAGAGGCGGACACGACATCCTGAGCCTGCGCGGCCGGTGCAATTGTCCATGCCGCAATAGCCGACCCGAGGCCGACCCATCCAAACCGCTTCATCCCAAACCTCTTACGCGTTGGGACTCTCCCCGAGTCCGATGCCATCGCTATCAGGCTGGCTCCGGTTCGGGGAGAGAGAATTTGTACAGCAGTAGAAATATTTTGCGGAAGCGCGAGCCGAGACTAAAGGTCCAGCCGGTAGACCCTTTTCGCCGTCCCACTAAACAGGGCTGTCTTTTCGGCGTCAGAGTAGCCCTTGGCCAGATGTTTGAAGGCGTTCCACAGGACATCATAGGTGCAGGTGCCCAGATCGACCGGGAAGTTACTTTCGAACATGCAGCGCTCGACGCCGAAGGCCTCGATGCAGGTCTCGACATAGGGCCGCCATTCGTTGGCGAGGGTCTGCGACGAGGCTTGTGGCTGGGCCATGAAGGTCGGGAAGCCGGGGAAGGGCATGGCCAGTCCGCCGACCTTGACCGACAGGTTCTCACACTTGGCTAGGGCTTGGATCGACTGTTTCCAGATATCAAACCGCTCCTCACGCCGCCCCTGATAGCTGGCAATGCCTAGCGGCGTGCCGACATGGTCGAGCACCATGGCCGTGTCCGGGAAGGCCTTGGCCAAATCAAGCACATCACCAAGCTGCGGCTCTAGCAGCCATGCGTCGAACGATAGGCCCAGACGCGCCAGATGTTTGAAGCCTTCGCGGAACTCAGCCGAGCGATAGACGCCCGCCGGGCGATGGGCGAGGGGGCCAAGGACATTGCTGTCGGCATCGAAAGAGGCGCTGTGGCGAATGCCCCGGAACCGTCCGCCGCCCGCTGCAATATGGGCTTCGAGCACCGCTGCGGCCCCATCACCGCGCATTAGATCGGCATGGCCGACAATCCCGGCGCAGGCTCTGGCCGGACCGTAGACGCCGCTCGCGCTGATGGCGGCAAAGCCGTTGACGAACTCGGTCTCGCCAACGGGGCGCATTTCTGATGGCCCACCGGCGCGGTACATGGCCCCGCACTCCATATAGACGGTGGCGATGATATTGTGTCCGCGGTTCATATCGGCCAGCAACTCATCGAGCAGATAGCGCGGCGACAGGCGCAGCAGCCTTTCAAACTCATGCTTGGGCGGAGGCTGAGTGGCGAACAGGGCCGTGCGATCCCAAAGATGGTGGTGCGGATCAATGATCGGTAGTGTGGGATCTAAAATGGTTTCGCCCATGGCCTCGTCTCCCTAAAGCCCGCCGCAAGTCTTGATGCTTGGGTCTTTGGGCAAGGCGGTACCATAAGGGCCTAAAGCCATGCGCGCCAAGGGGGCAGATGCGAAGCGCTGCGGCGGTTGGACGCTTGCGCACAAGAGGGCTTTTCGTAGCGAGGATTGTGCATATGATCGGCGGTTAGTTGTTGGCTCGCGCGGTGAATGCGCCTGTATCTGAGGAACGCCCTCGGCAAGCAGAATGTCCGCAACCATCACAGGAGAGGTGACCTATGGCCGACACCGCGACACTGGCAAAGACCAGCGACAAAACCACCGTCGAGCATTTCGATGTCCTGATCGTCGGGGCCGGCATATCGGGCATCGGCGGGGCCTATCACCTCAAGGACCAATGCCCCGGCAAGAGCTTCGTGGTGCTGGAAACCCAAGAGAGCTTTGGCGGCACGTGGCTGACCCACAAATATCCCGGCGTTCGCTCGGACAGTGACCTCTATACCTTCGGTTACCGGTTCAAGCCGTGGGTCGGGACCCCGATCGCCTCGGCCCAAGAGATCCTGAAATATATGGGCGAGGTGATCGAAGAGAACGATCTGGATCGTCACATCCGTTATGGCCACAAGATCTTGTCGGCCAGTTGGTCGGGCAAGGACAATCTCTGGACCATCACCGCCGTTAATAAGGCGACGGGCGAGAGCCGTGTTTTCACGACCAACTTCCTTTGGATGTGCCAAGGCTATTACCGCCACGATGAGGGCTATACGCCCGAATGGCCGGGCATGGACCAGTTCAAGGGCCAGATCATCCATCCGCAAAGCTGGCCAAAAGACTTGGCCTATAAGGGCAAGAAGGTGATCGTCATCGGGTCTGGCGCGACGGCAGCGACCGTGGTCCCGGCCATTGCCGCCGACTGTGAGCATGTCACCCTGCTCCAGCGCACCCCGACCTATTTTATTCCGGGCCGCAATGCCAATGACCTGGTCGACAATCTGCGCAAGCTTGAGGTCAAGGAAGAGTGGATCCACGAGATCGCGCGTCGTCAGATCCTGTTCGATCAGGGTGAATTTACCCGTCGCTCGTTCGAAGAGCCGGAAGTGGTGCGCGAAGAGCTTCTATCGGGCATCCGGGCCTTCTTGCCCGATGAGATGGTCGAGAAGCATTTTACGCCCAGCTATCGCCCTTGGCGCCAGCGCATCGCCTTTGTGCCAGAAGGCGATATTTTCCAAGGTATCGCTTCGGGCAAGGCCAGCGTCGTCACCGACGAGATCGAACGCTTCACCGAAAAGGGCATCTTGCTGAAGTCGGGAGCCGAGCTTGAGGCGGATATCATCGTCACCGCGACGGGCTTTAACCTCAACGTGCTGGGCGACATCAATTTCTCGATCAATGGCGAGCCCTTGGACTTCTCCAAGACCGTCACCTATCGCGGCATGATGTTCACCGGCGTGCCCAACATGATCTGGGTGTTCGGCTATTTCCGCGCCAGCTGGACCCTGCGGGCCGATCTGATTGGGGACTTTGTCGCGCGCCTGCTCAACCATATGGACAAGAAGGGCGTCAAGGCCGTCACCCCGACCTTGCGCCCCGAAGACAAGGACATGCCGCTTCTGCCTTGGATCGATCCGGAGAACTTCAATCCCGGCTATCTGATGCGCGGCATGCACCTTCTACCCCGCCGCGGCGACAAGCCCGAATGGCAGCACACCCAAGACTATTGGGCCGAAAAAGATCTGTTCCCCCACATCGATCTCGACGACGCGACGTTCCAATATAGCAAGTAAAACAAGGCCCCCTACGTCGCTTCGCGCCACTTCCCCCAGGGGGGGAGATCTGGGCGTTCTAAATCCTCCCCCTCTGGGGGAAGTACCGGCGAAGCCGGGGCAGGGGGTTCTTTTTGAAAAG
>CALFYB010000305.1 GCA_937952995.1 uncultured Caulobacteraceae bacterium | reverse complement strand
CATTGATCGAGCTGGTCTTGATCGACGCCAACCATGTTTCTGGCGCCGTCCTCGACCGAGGAGACCGAGCGATTGATCCAGGTGTAGAGAAGATCCAGCGCGATGATGTCGGAATATTGCTCCATGGTGCCAGCAGCGCTGGCGCCCTGCTGCGCACTATAGACGCTGGCCATCTTGTAGACGGGCAGCGTGACCATGTTCAAAAAGTCCTGCTCGTCCACTGAGAGCGCTTGGCGCGCCTGGATCTTGCCCACGATGCTGGCCAGCATGGTCTTGACCCGCGCCTGCAGGGCTCGGTTGGCTGGAAGGATCTGAGTGGCTCCAAACTTGACCGGGTTGAGGCACTTGTCTGTCGTGTCGCAGCGATGGACCCTAATGGTGCCGCCATCGAGCAGCTTGGTGATCATGCCATCATCGGCCCCTTCGCCTGGCAAGACATCGACCACAGAGCCATTATTGTCAGGCGTTCGGTAGATGATGGTGCCGGTCAAGGTCATCATCAGCTGCGCCAGATCCGTATCATTGGCCAGCAAGGGATGGTTTTGCATCGCCTCCCAAGCAATGTTCTTGTTGGTGGGCACAACCTTTTGATCGGCAGCAGGAAGGTTGGCGAGGTTCTGGGTTAGCCGGTTGGGACAATCGTGCCGCGCCGCAATCCGGTCTGAATAGAAACCGCGATAGGTCGATAGGTCAGAGCAGATCTGCATCGAGGCCGTATCAGACTTGCCCCATAGACCCCCGACCAGGGCCTGGGCCGTCTGACACGAACTCATATTCATCTGGTTCACATCATTGGCCAGCTTTTGCAGGCTCTCGATCTGGTCAGCGATGATCGGGGAAAGGCTCTTGAGCGCCAACATAAAGGCGTAGGAGACCGCATTGCTGGCCACCGCCTTCATGGTGGCCACCAACTGCTCGCTATTGATGAAACTAAAGCCGCCAGAAAAGACATCGATGCCGCCGCAGCCCGCCCGGATCGACGGCATCTGAATGGATGCGATCTGCGAGGTCTCCTGCGGCGTGCGAACCGCCAAATTGCCAAGGGTGTAGTAACCGGCGCTTTGGCCATTATAGGCGGTCGGGCCAGTGATGTTGGCCGAGCCCAAACTGCCCGTCCAATAGCTATCCATACTGTCTGATACGGTTGTCCCATATGACGGGGTAGCTAGAGCGGTGACCACCACAGCGCCCAGAACAGCTCCCAGTGCGATGACACGGGACGGACGCGCATAGGCCTTGGTTTGGTGTCTGGTCATGGTCAGATCCTTTAAAAGTCGGTGCCGGGGGCTTTGGAGAGCAGCACAAAGAGACGTTCGGCTATGTCTTCCAGCGACATGACCCCTGCCCCGGCATAGGTCAGACAGCCCGCAGGCTTGTCACAAGGCGTCAGCTCTTGGACCTGGCCATTGGAGCCCTTGACGCGCCTTGGCCGAACAAGGCCGGTTTGCGGATCAAGGTCGGACTGCTGGTAAAACAAAATGACAGGCGTGGTCTTGCCCACGCCCCATGCGGCCAGCTGGCCCGTGTCCTTAATGGCCTGAGGAAAATAGCTGTTGGCCGAGCCGTCCGATGAAATCGCTCTGACCGTGACGCCAAAGCGATCAGAAAAGGCCCGTACAATGGGACTGGCGATCGCGCATGGGCCGCAATTGCCGCGATAAACGTAAAAGACCCCGACCCGGCTAGAGACCCCTCTCAAGAAGAGGTCTCGGTCAGCGGCCCGATCATCGGTCCAGCCATGTTTGCCAACCTCGACTACAGGGCGCTTGGCGGTGTAGTCATAATCAGGATTGGTCCAGGTCAGCCGACGATAATAGTCGGCAAAGAGCCCGCCGCGATCAAGGGCGACCTGTTGGAGCCTATAGTAGCGCTCAACGGTCTGGGGCGTTGGTCGCCAGACCGCAATCGATCTGGCCTCCTCAAGATCCTTTTGCCAAGCCTCAAGCTCAGCAATCTCTTTAGGCTTAGCCAGCTTCAGAGGGCTTGGCTTTTGATCGGGCCTTGGAGCCTCCTCAGGTTCGGGCTCTGGACGCTGACAATAGAACCAGCGGCCAAGGTCGCGGCCGCAATAGTCCCCTGCCCCATAAGATGACGCCTGCCTCCTGTCAGACTGGCCCTCGGCTTGGCTTTGGGGTGCCGCCGGGGCCTCAGACAGGACCATTTGCGCAAATGACGGTTCGAACGCGAGCGCGCTCATACCAAGACCAATGATCAGAAACGTCGCCCTCATGGCCCTTCATCCTTTGCTTCTGTGACCTCACCAAAGCCTGGTGAGCCTGAGCCCATCATCGAATCGAAACTGGCCTTCATCCGGTCCACGATGCCGCTGCCGTCTGGCGCGGAAAACTTGGCCATCAGCTCCGTGGTGAACTCGGAAAAATCGACATTGGTCAGGTCGAGATTTTCAAACTCCTCGACCGTGAAACCTGAGCAGTCGGCATTGGCCGGGGTGCCCCAGCCTTTGCCCAGCTGTGGGCGGCCAGCCTCTTGGACGATCCGGGCCAAGGCCCCGTCAAAGGCGCAGTAGCGCATGGCCTTTTCTCGGCAGATGCCGAAGAAGGATTTTTTGGAGCAGTAGGTCCCGACATAATGGACCGACTTGGCCTCTTGGCGGGTGATGAGGGTCTTTTCTTCCTCGGAACATTGGGCAAGGCCAAGGTCCTGACCCCAGCCCGAATCTTTGCAGCAGTTGTTGAACCCAAAGAGCGCCTTGCGACACCTCATGGGCGTGCCCTTAAAGATGGTCAGGCTGCTGGAGACATCATTGCTGGCCAGCTTGGCCACCAAGAGCTTGGACATGGCGTCGGCCATATCGGAATCGGCCTCATCGTCTGATCCGATACAGATGTCGCCAACACAGACCTTGGCCTTGCAGCTATTTGTGGTCTGGCTGACATCGGACTTGCACGAATAGCGGTTGTCCCAGGCCTTGCACTGGTCATCTGACACACCGTCCAGGCAGGTTTGGCCAATATAGGTGCAGCCGGAGGGCGGCGAGCAGCTTGAGGCTGGGCCGCTGGTTTCTTCGCAAGAGTAGGTGTCTGTCTCTTGCCAGCAGCTTGGCGTAACGGCCACGCCGTCGATCAGGCGCGTCTGACCGGCCTGACTGCAGGCGGTGCCAGTCTTGGTGCAGGCGCCGTTGCCGCTTGAGGGACAGTCATTGTCCTTCAAGGTCCCGCCCGTCCAGTCCTTGGGACGATCAACCGGGGTCAGGTCCGTGACCTCGTTCTCGCAGCGATAGCGATTGGTATCGAGGGTGCATATGCCATCTGGACTGTAGCTGCCGCAGCTCTTGGCAATCAGGGTGCAACCTGCAACAGGGCCGCAGCTATTGACCGCGTCAGAGCGATTACAGACCCAGGTCTCGCGCCGCTGCCAAGGATCTCTGGTGACACTCAGGCCATTGATGATGCGGGTCTGGGCGCCGATCAGCACCTCATCGGATGTGCGCGAGCAGGCCGGGTCATTGCGTTTGGTCGCGCATGGATCGGTCCAATATTCGCCAACCACATCGCGCGGTGTCTCGACGACCGTGCCACCGCCATTGGCCGGGTTCTCGCACCGATAGGTCTTGTTGTAGGCGCTGCAGCTACCGGCCCGATCGGTTGAGGCGCAAGTGGACGCGGTCTCAGCACAGCCGACAAAGGGGGTGCAATTGTTGGCCGTGGCCGAGGACCAGCAGATATAGTCCTCACGCACCTCCCAAGGATCTTTGGTGACCGCAAGGCCATTGATAGTGCGGGTCTGGGATCCCACCGTGGCGGTCTCAGATTGCTTGGCGCAGGCTGAGTTAGCGCTAAGGCCGCTGCAGCCAGCGTCCCAGGTGTCTGAGACCACATCGCGGGGTGTGTCGATCACAGTGCCGGAGCCGCTGACGGTCGTCTCGCAGCGATAGGTGCGGTCCCAAGCCGTACAGACATTGGTGCGGTCGCGGCTGGCGCAGCTATTGGCCACTTCGCTGCAGCCTGCATTGGTTAGGGCCGCGCAGGAATTGACGTTGGTCCCTGTCCAACAGCTATAGGTCTCTTGCACCTCCCAGGGATCTTTGGTCACTGCCAGCCCATTGATGGTGCGGGTCTGGGATCCGACTGTGGCGGTCTCAGAGGTCTTGGTACAGGCCGAGTTTGAGGCAAGCGAAGTACAGCCATTGTCCCAACTGTCTGAGACGACATCTCTGAGCACTTGGCTAGGCGTGCCCGCCCCCGCAACCTGGTCCTCACATCTATGGGTCTGGCTATAGGTCAAGCACCCGCCGGAAGGGTCGCCATAGGTCTTTTGGTTGGCGGTGCAGACACCGCCACTGGTAGCAAGGCAGGTCTGGGTCGAAAGGCTCATCCCTGTTGGGGGCGAGCAACCTGCATAGTCCGTTCGAGAGCCGCAGCGATAGGTGAGGTCCCATTTCCAGCAGTCACGATAGACCGCAACGCCATTGACGGTGCGCGTGGCCGCGCCTTCAACACAGACATCGGCAGTCTTGGTGCAGGCCGCATAGGCACCGCAAGTGTCTGTCGTACCGCCGCCCGCATCGATGCCGCTGGTAGCGCCGCTATAGTAGACGATGTTGCAACTGGCCCCGCCAAAGGTCGCCGAACTTGGAAAGTTCGGCTCGCTCGAGCAGGTCGTGTCGATCATGTAGGAGGAGTTGTAGCCAAAATTGAGCTCGATCGGCATTCCATAGGTGCAGCCCGATTGTAGGGACGTAAGGCCAGAGACAACCGCGCTTCGGTCTCCAATGCACGAGGCGACAAGCTGTCCCGACCTTAGGATCGAGACGGTCGGGGTTTGGGTTCGCGTGCAGCTATAGTTGGTGACTGAACCACTATAGCCCTCTTGGCAGACATAGGACTGGGCAAGGTTTGAAGCTTGGGTACATTCCCGCGCGGTTGAAGCCTGACAGCCCGCAGCGCCATTGGCCGTGCAGGCCGCGTTGCCCTGATGGACCGCGCCGTTCCAAGTTTGGACGCAGCCATATTCGTAGTCTTCGTCGACGACGACGACGCGCTTGCGGATACAGCTGTTGGCCGTTTGGCTCCATTCGGTGCCTGCGCGGCAGGCGTAGGTATAATCCTCATCGACGACGACGACGCGCTTGCGGATGCAACTGTTGGCCGTTTGGCTCCACTCAGTACCCGAGCGGCAGGCGTAGGTGTAATCCTCATCAACCACCACAATACGTTTTCGCGTGCAGCTCGATGGGGTCTGGCTCCAGACCGTGCCGGTCTGGCAGGCATAGACATAGTCTTCATCGACCACCACGACCCGCTCAGGCTCGCAAGTGCCAGTCTCGGCGCGCCACTCGGTCCCGGCTCGGCACTCATAGACATAGTCGGTGTCAAACTCTGGCTGATAGTCGCGCGTGCAGCTGTGGTTGACGTCCGTGACCGGCGTTGCGGTCTCGCAAGTGTAAAGACTGGTCTCAGATTTGGTGACGGTCTTGTCTTGGCAACTCTGGCTGGCTTCTCCAATGACCCCCGATCCGTCCGAGGGGTCCGCCACTAGTCCGAGCGATTTTTTGAGCCAGTCATCATTGGCGCTAAGGCTATAGCTCGCCCTATTGGCCGCGCCATTGGCCATCAGGCCAATCATGTCATTACCTGGCAAGGCCACCTGCCCTGCCGCCTTCAGACCGTCCGGATTGGTGAAGTGCGATGCCAATCCATCGCTATTGGACGAGGCCCCGGGCACGAGCTGGGTCGGATCGCCGAGGGCTCCTGGCCCATTGGATGTGACAAAGGAACTTGCGCCAGCATCCTTGCCCGTAACCTGCCCATAGGCGGGCATAGCGAGGCTGGCGCAAAAAAGCGCGCTGATCATCCAAACCTTGCAGACGCGCGCCCCTGCCATCGCCTAGCCACCGAGGCGCTTTAGGGCGGTTGAGGCCACATGGGGGGCAGCTTGACCCTGATCGGCCAAGAGCCCGAGCGCAGCGCTAAGTGAGATATTGCCACGGACCTGATCGTTGGGAGTGGCGGCACTGGTGCAATCAAGCCCCTCTTGGCAGGGCGTGACCGGCGAGGTTGCCACAATGAAAGTTGGCACGGATTGAACGGCGTAAGCCCTAAAGACCTGCGGATCGATGGCAAGGCCGCCAGCGCTATCCTCATCAAAGATCTGACGGGCCGCTGCCATGGTCTTGGCGGGCGAGCCCTCTACAAAGCCGCGCACCACCACCATGGCCCCGGCCCTATGGGCATCGGCCGCAAGCTGGCGAAGGGCAGATCTTGGCATGGTCAAGGAGACGGCCACATAGACCACGCCCTCGGTTGGCTGATCTGCCTCCTCAAGGGCCGCTGCATCCCCAAAGAAGGGATCATCCTTGAGCATGGCCATGCCGCGTTTAAGCTGCTGGCGATTGGTAGCGGCAAGGCTTGCCGCATCGGCCTGGTAGGTTTGTGAGCGGTCTTTGAGCTGGTCGGTCCAGACCTTAAGACTGTCCTCCAAGGTTTTGGACCGCGCCTCAGCGAGGCCCACAAGGTTTCTGGCCACCTTGCCAAGCTCAGCTGGATCTTGCTGGGCCAGCGCTGGAGAGTCTTTCAGGGTTAAGGCCAAAATGAAGATCGCGAAGCCAAGGCCGGTCCAGACCAGCTTGCGGCCAAAATAACCAATGACCGCTAAGGCCAGGCCCACGGTCAAGGCCGTCAAGACGATCCAAAGATGTTGCTCACTGACATCGAACACGGCCTTTGCTCCTAAGGAATGAGGGTGGCGCAGCAGTTGCGCTTGCGCCAAACCACAAAGCCAAAGTCTTCGCCCTTCACGGGGAAGCTCTTGAGGCTCTCATAGGCAATTTGGGAAACGCCCACGGCTGGGCAGGTGAAGGCGCCCTTGGTGTGGCGCACAGGATTGGCCATCTGGTAGCGGTACTGGCGCTTATCCATGATCGGCATCTTGAACTTCGAGCAAACCGCCTTGGGCCCGCTCGTGCCATCAGCCAATAACATCCGGTGCATTTTGAACGAGAACCGTTCAGTGGCTAAGAGCGCCGTCTGGATCTTGGAATATTCACCCGGAAGATTGCCATCCATCGGGTACATGGTCCCGTGGCAGCCCGCGCACCAAAACATCTCCTGGCGCACATGGCCCGCCGTTGAGGAGGCGCAGTCCAGCGAGCAGGCGGCCGTGGCAATAGGATTGGAAAAGATCAGGGCTTCTGGGTTGATCAGCACTGAGAGCTGATCATCGTTCCAAAGGGGATCCAGCTCAGTGACATAGGCAATGTCGAAATTGGCGCTCTCCAGACAGATAAAGCCCGTCAAGAGCTGCATCCACATCAAGGCTGGGTAGATGTACCAGTGAATATGATAGCCGGACCGGTCCGCGACCCCATCGCTTTTGCGCGCTGATTTAGCCGGATAGCCAAAGCCAGGGTCCAGTTTGACACCGCCAATATTGACAAAACAAAAGGGCTTGGTGGTCACATCGGCCAGGCGCGCTGGCTCCCAATAGCCCACCGCCATGCCAATGCGCGGTATGGGTTTGCCGCAGGCGCAGATCGGCAGCGACGGGTTGGGCGTGTCAGGACGCGTGCCCTTGACGATCGGGATCGATCCAATGGTCAGGGGAAAAAGACAGGACCAGCAGACGTCTGAGATTGGGTTCACGAACCGGCCCTGGCAGGTTCCTTTGGGGGTTTGAGCCGCCCCAGCGCCGCTTGGGGCCAGCCCAACCATCGCGGCCATCAAGAGCGCGATAAGATCTGTCCAAAATCTTGGCAGCCGCCTCATAGCGCCACCTCCAAGATCCGCAGCTTTGATCCCTCACGCTCAATCTTGGCGGGGACCTGGGTCAGACCAAAATGCTGAGACAGGGTCCCTGCCTGATCAAAATAGACCTGAACCTTATGGCGGCGCATGAGCTCCAGCGGCGCGCCCTTGACCAGGATCAATCTGGTACGCTGCTCGCCTAGTTTGGACATCTGACTAAGCGCCCAGTCGACTTGGGGCGCGTCATCGCCGTCGATAAAGATCAAGACCCGGTCAAAGCCTGGGATCTTGTCCAGCGGATTGATCCGATCGCCTTGGCGCGCAAAGACACGCCCGCGCTGATCGGCAAAGTCTTTGGGCACGATAATAGAGGGATCAAAGAGCCAGCTTCGAGGCGTTAGGGTGTGCATAAGGCCTTGCACGGGAACCGGTCGCTCGACGCCGGCCTTAACGCGCTTGGTAAAATCGGCTTGCATCTTAGCAAGCTTGCCAGAGGCTTCGGCCTTACGAAGCTGATCGCCTAAGGTTTGCAATATATCGACCTCGCCAATGGCAAAGGTCTGACCATGGGTGCCAAGATCACGACCAAAGGCTCGTGAAGCTGGTCCCAAGACAAGGGCTTGGGCCAAAAGGGCGAGGCCTAAAAGAGTAGCGATCCTTGAGCTTTTCATAGGACCGGGACCGCCTTGCCGATCACGCGCTCAGCGCCAATCCAACCGATCATGGCATAGCGGCTGTCGAGCGAATCCACATGCTCGCCAACCACAAAATAGTGGCCCTGCGGTATGGTCCCGACGGGACCTGCAATGGCAATTTGGCCGGTTTTGGAGCGGGTCTTGGCCACGCCGACAAACTGCCCGGCCACGTAAAAGCGCTGGCCTCTGGCCTCGACCTGGTCTCCGGCCACACCGGCCACGCGTTTTACAAAATGGATCTTGGCCGGATAGTAGGGCGTTGGCGGCGGGACAAACTCCACCAGATCGCCGCGATGCAGGTCCTTGTCTTGGCGATCGGTGATGAAGGCCCAGTTGGGCAGGCTTTGGGTTAAATTGATCGCAAACCCATAGCGGTCCGTGAAGTGCTTAATGCCCGACCATAGTCCAAGCATTGCCAAGCCCAGAATGATGGCCCCCCTAACCCTCAGCACGGGCGCCTCCCCAAGCGACGAGGGCGCGCCCCTGAGCATTGAGGCTATAGTCGTCGGTCAAATAGGCCTTCACCCGCGAAAAGGAGGTGACGGGCACATCGCAGCAAACAACCTGGCCGCTGGCCAAGATCTTGGTCGCCCTAAAGGTCGCGACGCCGCCAATCCTGTTGCCCGAGCGAAACTCCCAGCCATGGGGCAAGGGCTCCTGCGCATGAAAGTGCAAGAAGGCCAGTTCTGAACCGCTGAGATCTGAGCTGGTCATCTTAGCGGCTCCCCTGCTCTAGAGCTCCAAGACCCGTTGGAAGACCAGATGAGGGGCGCATTTGAAGATCGCGAGCCTTGGTCTGACCAAGGGCGCCATTGACCGCCTCTTCGACCTCGCTGGTGATGTCGGCTGCCTCGCCGGCCAGCACACATTCTCTGGCCAAAAGCAGGACGTTTTTATTGGCAGCAGCCCTTCGCACCGTGTCTTGCGTCACGGTCAAGAACATCTGCGTCTTCATCGCCGCCTGCTGCGGGGTGATGTCGCTAAGGGCCATCTTGGCCACATAGCGCTGGCTAAGCTCGCGAACCCCGACAGTGACAATCAAGGGATGGTCAGCACGAACCAGCCTGACCCAAAGGGCGAGGTTTGAGATCGACAGGGCCACAATGATCAAGATTAGGATCTGGGCTTGGCTAGGCAGCCAAACGCTCCAATGGGGTTTGGGTTTGGGAGCCAGTATGGCCTCTTGAGCGGACTGATTTTGCTGATCGCTCATTGCTTTTGCCCCTTCAAATGAATCAGGCCCCCATCGCGGGCTTGAGTGGAAAAGGCGGGCCTTCGCGCGATGACCATCAGCGCCGTAAGGGCCGCCCAAAGCGCAGCCAAAACCAAGATCACAGGCTGGCTCGCCTGCGGCGTCACCTGCGAGAGCCGAACAAGGAACTGGCCCCAGATCCTTGCAGTCTCGCCCAAATCAAAGCCCAAAAGGATAATGGAGATCAGCACCAAAAGGCCTGCCGCCACGCAGGCGCAGTCGATGCCAAAGGCTAGGACCCGCAAAGCGCGCGCCATTTTTTGGGCAATGGTCATCTTGACCGTGCCCCTTCATCGGCGACCTGTCCGACGGCGTCAGCAAGGTCCATGCCCTCAGCTTCCAGCCTCTTGATGCGTTCAAAGACGGCGGGCGTTGTCGAATAGAGGGCGGCGGAATAGGGATCGAGCACCAGGCGCGCCACAAAGCGCGCCTCTGGTCCCATGATCACCATTTCTGAATATTCGCCGTCGACCACCTTGAGCGATTTGAGCAAGGTCATGGTCGCATCATCGACCTTCATGCGGTCATTGGTGCGCAGCTGCTCTAGCGCCTCTTCTTTCAGGCGAAGGACGATCTGGTGATCGCTATTTTCCAAGCAGGCCCGCGCGCCATCGGTCTTGTAATAGTCATTGATCGACTGGGTGCCGGTAATGATGGCCCCGCCCTCTTTGCGGCAGCGGCGCGCAAAGCCCTCAATGAATTTTCCGGCCGCACCGTCCGATAGGAGCTGCCAAGCCTCATCAATGATCAGAGCCTTTTTGAGCGCGCGGCCACCCTTTTTCATGCGCTGGCGCACTAAAAAGAGGAGAGCCAGCACCACAACCGCGCGAAGGTCGGTCTTGGACTCAAGATCTGACATCTCAAAGACGGTGTAGGGATTGTCGATCTCAAGGCTCGATCGGCCATTGAAAAAGCCGCCATAGGAGCCCTTGTGGCCATAGGCCCCCAGCGACAGGGCAAGGTTTTGACCCCGCTCGCCATAGTCCTTGGCCAAGAGCTCAATCACATCGGCAAAGGAGCCGTCCTGGGCCTTGGTCTGCCAGACGCTTTGGACCGCCTGCTCGATCGCGCCCGACTCTTCGTCGCTGCAGCCCTTCACCCCGCGCGCGGCCTGCTCGATCATCAGGCGGATCATCTCGATCCCCTCAAGCAGATATTCAGCGCTGCCCTGATCGCCAGCCTGCGCCGGATCAATGATCGAAAAGGGATTGATGCAGGTGCGCCGGTCCAGATTAAACCGCACAAAGGCCCCGCCCAGGAGCTGCGAACTGGCCCTAAAGCTCTCGCCATCATCAATGACAAAGACCTCTGCGCCAGCGCCTCGAAGGGACGCGGCGATCTCGCCCATCCAGACCGATTTGCCAGAGCCGGAGGCTCCGACCACAACGGTATTGTGGTTGCCAGCCTTATTGGCAAAGATCGAGTAGGTCAGGACCTGGCCACGCCTGCCCACCAGCAACATGTGCGGCAGGTCCATGCCTAGGAACTCGCCTTGCAAAGGTGCCAGTCTTGCCAAGACCGTGGTTGGCATACGCCGAAGCCGGCCCATTGAGGCAAGGTCCTCAAAGAGCCCCCCGCCCAAGCTGAGGGGCAGGCAGGCCAAGACCGTTTGCAGGTGCAGATCGTCATCGCGGTTGAGGGTAAAGCGGCTATTTCTCCAAACCGCGCGCAAGGCCCGCTCGGCGCGCTCGGCATCGGCGACTGGCGCAACCGACAGCACAAACATGCCCATGCGGGCCAATAGCGCGCCCTCAGAGACATCTTCCATGACCAGAGCCCAGTCTTCAGCGGCCTTGCGCGCATCTGGAAACATCCGACCGATCGGATTGCTGACCGCTTGGTTGGTGCGAAGGCGTTTAAACTCGGAGGTGGATCTGGTCTTTTCTGGTGACAGGGATGAAAAACAAAGGGTCGTGACGGTGGGACCCACCAGGCGCAGCTGATCATTGAACATGTCGCCCAAAAGCCGCGACATCAGCCCTTGGGTCCAATGTTCTGGAAACTGGCCGACGCTAAAGCCGCGAATCTGGAAGGTCTCGTCCGCGCCCTTCCCCTCGCGCTCAAGGGCCACCTCGTCTTGGCCAGCCGCCTCGTTTAGCAGGCCATCCCCCTTAGCTCTGCAGCGCACCACGCTCTTGTCGCGGTAGCGGATCCAGGTCGTATCGGGATCGACCATCTGCTCGTTGAGCCAGCGGTTCTGATCATAGGTCTCAGATCTGGGCCGGATATTGGTCGTCGGATTTAGGATATCGCCGACCAGGCCGATCAGTTGGGTGGGCGCAACAATGGCGCAGTCGCTTCTAATGGCGCGAATATCGGCTTGGAACTTCTCGCGCGCCTCGACCAACAGATCTGCCGCCACAGAGTTGATCGAGCCGGCAAGCTCCACGGCGATAAAGATGCGAAAATCCCGAAAGAAAAAGGGCGACTGTTTAGACGCTGAGTCCCAAGCGCCTTTGCGAAAATGCTCGCGCCGACGCCTAACCAGCATCTCAAAAACACCGCCCTGTTTGGCCCGCTCCAGCGCCCAAGGATCAACGATCTCGCCGATCTTGGGCGAGGCATAGGAGATGACCTGCACAAAGCCGCCTTGCGGCACAGCATGGGTAAAGAGCTCCGATAGGGTGCGGCTGGTTGTGTCGTCGGCACCGATCAGCGGCACCACTTCGAGCACCCACCCCACCGTTCCTGCCTGTTCATAAAGGCCCTTGGTCTCGTCATAGGTTCGGTAAGGCAGCCACTGGCTAAGGCGCGCAGCGCAGAAGAGACCGCGCGGAGCATCATGGGGCGGGGCTTCGGGAGCAACCGAGCGGCCCGCCGCTTCCAACAGGCGCGAGATCTGGCCAAGGACGTTGATGTCCATCTTAGTTGCCTGTCTTTGGCTTGACTGGAGACACAGCTTCCAAAGTTCGCGACAGTTGAGCCGTCGATGATGGCCCAATAGCCCATCCACCGCGCCTCATCAGCGAGAACACCTCAGAGCGTGCATGAAAATCACCCTGCGCATCGACCCAAGGGGCGAAAATTACCTTGAGGGTCTGATCGCCCTCGCGGCGCGGCCCTGTATCGGCATTTGCAAAGACGAAGGGTTTGGGTTCCCACCAACGAACCGCTGAGGCGCCGTCAATAGAACTGGCAACACCGCTAGAGTCTTCCCCCAAAGACCGAGGGGTCTTGGCTGCGTCAATATCGGCAATGGTGCTGCAGATCCGCGCCTTGCCAATCGCGCCGCAACTCCAACTATTTTGGGTGTTGGTTGAGCAGGCCGCAGCAAGGCTCGCCAAGCCGACAATGGCCAAGGCTTTGGTCAAGGTTCGGACCGGTCTCATTTGCCGGTCCCCGAGGTTGGGTTTTGGCCCGCCGATAAAAAGGCGCGAAGCTCAGCGGTTGGAAGCCAGCCGCTATTGGTCACCCCGTCGATGCGCACAATCATCGGCGTGCCATTGATGTTGTTTTGATGGGCAAAGGCGACATTGGCATCCACGGCCCGCTGGGCTGCGGCGCAGTCGCCCGAAGTGACCACCTCTCCGCCGCTATAGAGGGCATCGACACCGGCCACCCGGTCCTTAGCGCAAAGAGCGAGCTTGGCCTTTTGCGCGCTGTCAGCCGCCAAGAAGGCGATGGGATATTCGGTGACTTCGATATCGCGCTGGCTCTTCAAGTCCTCATGCAGGCGTTTGCAAAAGCTACAGTTCAAATCGGTAAAGATCGTCATCTTCAGCGGCGCGCCAAGATTGTGGATCACAGCATTGGACTTGGGCAAGGTGACGCGCAAAATGGGATGGTCGGCAGGCTTGGCCGCAGGGGCGGCCTCTGCCTGCGGGCCGGGCGCAGTTTGTGGGGCTTGGCCTTTAATCTTGGCCTCGGCCTGACCAACAGCGGCCAATTGGCGAAGCCGCTGGTCGGTTAAGTCCAGCTTCTTATTCAGATCCAACACCGATCCGACCAGGGCAAATTTGGCATCGGGTGTGACGTAGAAAATATTGGTGCCTGCCACCACCTCACAAAGGCCCGCTGGCCCGTTCTTGCAGGTCACCGAACTGATGGGTGTATTGGGAAAATGGTCTTGAACCGACTCTTTAAGCTTTGAGGCCTGAAAGGTTGGCGTGCCCGCAAGAACGACACCAACACCCACCGCCGCCAGTGCCCCAACCGGAATAGTGATCGCTATAATCAGATTAAAGAGGCGGCTCTTGGACTTGAAGATTGGCATGATGATCTCCTGGAAAATGGATTAACGGCTGGGCGGGGGAGCGATTTCAAAACCACTGAGGAAAACAAGCTCGACCTCGATGCCGGTCGGCATTTCCACGACGGGCTGATACTGTTCGGCGCGCTTGACGTAATAGTCGGCCAGCATCTCAGCGGCATTGGCCACGCCGCCGCCCACCGACCCACTTGCGACATCTCGCGCGTCAAGAGAGGCCTGGGCCGTAACGGTGCCGCCCGTCCCCAGACCAAAGGAGCGGGTCTTTGCATCGGTATATTTTGTAAGGCTGTTGCCAAGGCCTTGCAGGGTTCCAGCCAACATAGCCCGGCCCGTTAGCCCGCCCTCGCGCGAGATCACCCGCCCGCGAACGCCGGCCTTACCCATATGGGAGGCGTAACCTTCGACCGTGGCCACCGAGACCTGCTTTGGACCAGCGGGGCAACTGATGCGCTGGAGGCGCACATAGATCTTTTCTGACGATAGCTCTGCAAAGGCAGCGCCATTGACCAGGCAGCCGGTCAGGTCGGTCTTTTGAAACCGGCCCGCCTCGCCGACATGGACGGCCGGGCCGGTAATGCGAAACAGCACCGGTTTTGGATCGGCATTGTTGGTCACGCCCGTTGCCGCATCGACCCCCACCAAAACCTTAGCCTTGGTGTAGGCATTGGGCGGCACAAAGCGGGACGTATCAAAGGTCTGGCCGCGCGGGGTCATGAAGGATCCAGCTGAGCCTTCAGAGCGAGATGCCGTGCCTTGAGCGGTCGCAGGTCCCGTTGAAACCGAGGGACCCGGTCCCGAATTGGCGCTGCTGGTCGATCTTAACGTGGCCAAGCTGCGCTTTGGTGCCGCCATCTGACTGGTTGGCACCGCCGCGCTGGCCCCCATCGGTTGGAACGGATTGGCACCCGGTGGACTATTGGGCCCACCAAATTGGGCGGTCAGCTGGACCGTTGGTGTGGGGGCTTGCGCCATGCCAGAGGCAGGTCCGCTGCCAGCGGCATAGGTTGGCGCGCTCGCTGACGAGGCTGGCTTGGATTGTAACTGACCGTTTAGGGCGTCGATGGTGCGAAGCGCATCCTTGCGCTCTTCAACCAGCTGGGTCCTTAGACCTTCGCTCTCAGCGCTCAGTTGCTGGTTCTTGCCACTGATATCGGCCAACTGACGGTCCAGTTCGGCCACGCGCACGGCAAGTTCAGAGGCCTGCGTCTCCCCCGACTGGTTCTTGCCTCGCGCCAGATCGGCCGTGGCCATGATCCGGCGCGCCGCTTCTGGACCATCTCGGTTCTGAGCGGGCTTCATAATCTGAAACACGACTAAAGAGCCACCAAGACCCATGATAAGGGTGATGATGGTCCACAGGATGGCCTGACGGCGCTTAGCAACACTGTTGGAATCAGCGCCCGCAGCAATTGGGCCTTGAGCCTCGGCGCTCGGAAGCTCGCGTCCGCTCAACGCCCCTCCTCCACCAAAAAGACACGGCCACTGGCACCGGGCATAAGCTCATCTCGGTCCGATGCCACCGCCCAGACCCCGGCAATGAGAAAGCTCTCGGCCAAGACCGGCACGCTCTGGTCAGACGCGTTTTTTATGGACAGCACCTGGCCCTTGAGGCCAGCCACCTGGTAGGTCTCCACGACAGCAAGCTCATAGGGGCCAACCCGGGTTGGCGGCTGCGCACTTTGCGTGCGCTCGACGCCGTCTGCGCCCTGGCTATTGAACATGAGCCGAATAAGGGCTGCGACGGTTTCGGTATAGCCACTGCGCCGGTCAGAGCGTTGGGCTAATGAGCCCGCTGGTCCCATTGATGCCTCAGGAAGGCTGACCTTAAGGGTCTGGCCATCAACGGAAGCTGCATGGAGCGTGGCCTGAACCGTGCGCCCCGTGGCCGTTACCAAAAAGGCTGTATAGGTGCGCCCTTCCGGATCACCGTCAAAGGCGACATAGACATCGCCGGTGCTCTCTTCAGCCTCGATCAGCATCTGGGGCACGGCCGGGTCATTAATCGTGCGGACCGATACAATCTTGTCCGACAAGATGGTGATCCGGGACATCTGGTCAGCCGAGACCTGCGCCTCAAAGCGCCCGTCCTTGGCTTGAATGGTCTGGGCCTGCGCTTGGGTGAAAAGCCAAAGGGGCGTGCTGAGGGCTAACACCACCAAGGCGCGGCCCATCTTGGACTTTGTAGCGCTCACGGCTCTATCTCCCCGACTATGGGTTTGGTTGAAGCGGTTTCTGCGCCGTCCTTACCCAGACGCTCGATGGAGCTGAGCAAAATCATCGATCCATGGCGCTTGAAGGTCAGATCAAAGGTCTGACGCGTCGTGTCGGAAACTTGGGTGCCGCTGATCGTCTGAAGGTCGCCTATGACGCGCACACTGAGGCGGTCTGGTTTGACGACAAACTCGACCGGAAAGAAGGCCTGCGATGTGCGGCTATCTTGGCGCTTTTGGCGATCAAGGATCAAAGCCGCCTTAATCTGCTGATAGGTTTGGGGCTCTGAGATCCGCTCGATATTTTGCTCAAAATAGCGGGCGCTCTCCGGGGTGCGGTTCAAAAAGAGATAGACCGCATCTCTGGCCAACCGTTCGAGATAGTCGCGGCCAACACCGCCTTGGGCTGAGACCTCCACCGCATCGGTCAGGCTTGGTACCAACACCACCTTGTTCATGGTGGCCACCGCCACGCTTAAGGCCGCATTGGTAACAATGCTGGCGACAAGCAAGAGGCTAACCGCCGCAAACCGCCGATTTAGGATCCTGACATGGTCATTGAGGTTATCGGCCCTCATGATCAGCCCGCCATCTCGCGAAGATAGGACGGAGGCGTCGCCTTCAGCCGAAAGGCATCAGAGGGCAAGATCCAATAGGCACCCCATTTTAGGCGGTTCATTGAACCGCCGCGCTTAAACTGGCGCAGAATCCATAAGGCTAGCCCAGCCACCACAAGGCCAATCAGGAAATTGAAGAGGATGATGCAGACCAAAAGCGGAGCCACAACGACCATCAGCTCATCAGCTGTGAAGATCAGATAACGTTCTGGTACATCCAGACTCTGGGGGACATAACTGTCTTGCATGGGCTGGGCTCAAAGCGTTGGAATTGGGCGGAAATGGGCGAGGAGCCCCAACCGCTTGGGAAGCTCCCCGCCCGAACACGGTTAGAAGAGGGCTGAGGCCAGACCTGAGACGATGCTGGGGCCAGTCGCTGCCGTGAGACCGATCCCTGCCGCGCCGCCAATCAGACGCCAGTCAAACTTCATAACCATCCCAATCAGCGCCGTAGCCACACCCGCCACCCCTGTGAGCTTGCCCAGCGAGCCTTCCGTCCAACTGGTCAACTGGGTGACCGTTGTGTTGAAGGTCGTGTCAGTTCCCGCAAAGGCGGCGTTTGTGTTGAAGACGCCAATAATTGCGGCCAGGACCGCGATTTTAAGAACAGTGCTGTTACCGTACTTTCTTAACCAGCAAACTGGCTTGGTTTTCCAACTCACTAACTCCATGGTCGAACACACCCCCTCATGGGTTACGCCACATCATTCATGACGCACAGCATTGAGGTCATGAATAGCAGATTTGATCAAATAATTTTTCTTATTAAAATTTGGGTTATCAGGTTTTTTGGAAATCTATACATGAAAATGTGCCGAATGTTTTCGGCTTTTATTTGATAATTTGAACCATTTTGCCGAAACCTTTCGGCATTTGGGTTTGGCCAGGTTCGAAAATGCCGAACGGGTTCGGCATCGGCGGACCGTTTCGGACAAGGTCTGACCAACAAAATTTTTTTGATTTGCGCCCCATTGGGTCTGGCGTTAACCGTTCCAGATTGCAGCAATAGGCCGTTTTGCGATTTTAAGTAGAACGGCTTTAGGCGGCGGTTAGCAGTGATCGACCATGGCCAAGGACAGCCTCACCTATTCAGAACGCCGCGCGCGCGCGCCCAAGCGGATCAAACTGACCCGCGACGAGGCCCTGTGGCAGGGGATCGAACTGGCGATTCAGATCAAAACGGGCGAAACTGGCAAAGCCCCATCCCTTCAATCCCTTCTGCCTGACGCCCTGTTGGGACTGCAAAGCCAAACCGGCGCAGCCGCTAAGGCTTTGCTCCTCAGCCTCGATCTCAGCAAGGCCGCAGAACGGGGCTCTGTTTGGATCAATGCCGAGCAGATAAGGCAGTGCGATGATCTGGCCAATCACCTTTCGGTCACCGAAGGGCGACGAAAAGAAGGTGAGAAGCTGGGGCGAGACCTTTGGGCCTCTCGCCGTTGCATCGTTATAGCGGCTCTTTTTTCTTACTGTATCGAGGCTGGCAACCGTACCAATATGATACATTGAACGACCAACTTACTGATAGGATCGTCGGTAGATGGGCGTGGTTATAGTAAATGGCGGTCTAAGACCCTCTGGTAACCCACTAGGACATTGTTTTTATAGAAACAGTTGGAATTTTTGCGGAATTGACAGGGATATTTCGCCCTACGGTTTTAAATTTCTTGTGTTAGGCGAATTTTTTGCTTGAATGGTATAGACATCGCGCAATCCAAGCCGTTAACGTGTGTTAAAAGAAACACAAGTTTGAGGGTGTTAATATGCCTTGGAGCGACCCGAACCCAACGCCCGACCAACTTAAAAGGCGCATCGCTATCCTCATCAGACGTAGATGCCGTGAGCAAGGCGTCAACCAGATCGCCTTACGGGCGTCAGTTCACCGCGATACGGTGAGGACCTACAGCGATGCCGCCTTCCATGACAAAGCCAGCAGTGGCCCCGTGATGTTTGAAACCATTGTCTCGATCCTTAGGGCCACCGGTGACCATCCTGGTCAGGTGCTTTGGGCGGCTATGGAATCGTCTGACGAAAAGAGTTTTATGGAAATGCTGGCCACCGACATGACCGGCCAGATGCGTAATGCCCTGACCAAAGCACCAACCCAGATAGACCAGCCCGCCTATCGGCTCATATCGGTCTCCTATCCCTTAAGCTTTAATCGTAAGCCCTAGGATCCGGTCCAGGATAGCGAGTTCTTTGGAAGCCTCTGGGTTGGGTCATAGACCGTGACCTTGTGCGGCAGGTCAGGTCCCCAACTCCAGAGCACAAGGTTCTGATCGTCGGCGCTCGCGCCATTGGCAAAGCTGGGGACCAGCATCCCAGCATGACCAGCAGCCATTAGACGCTTCACTACGGCCCAAGATTGCGGCTCACGTCTCGCGATCAACGCATTTGCCCAAGCACAGGCAAGATCACTGTGATCTACCCCGAGAGCCGCCCTGTCCGCTTGCGTCCGCAGATCAGCGATATCATCACAATCGACATCGTAGCTGCAGAGCACATAGGGCGTCAGGCGGTGGGCAAAGCCGCTTGAGACTTCTCGGAAGACGGTGTTGAAAGTCAAAGACAGATAGAGGGTTTCCAAACCCGGCCAGTTGAACCGCCGACCCTTGAGCGCGGCACCGGCACCGGACAAGGGGCTCCAGGCCCAATTGGGGTCATGAGCTCGGAAACACTCGCCCGTGAACCTCAAGCGTATCCGCCCGTAGCCAAGTGATCGACATAGTCCCGAACAGCGCTGGCGTTTCCAGATTTAACCAGCGCTTCTGCTGTGCGCCCACCAAAGGCTGCTATGGGTTCAGCGCGGTACCAAGCCATGGCCTGGGCAGCGCCACCCGCCCAAGACTGGACGAGATTAATGATTTCCAGCATTTCGCGAACCCGGCTCTGGGCCTTGGGACCGTCGCGGCGGCTCGCCTTCTGGAAGACCTCTCGAGCAAGGCCGGCGGTATCGGCCAATTGAGCTTTGGACATTGCGAAAGCATCGGCCACATCATCGACCCTCACAGCGCCACCTTCATCCATCAGACTGATGATCGAGAACCGGCCGGTCCCCGCAACCCTGCCGGCAAAGCGGCCAGTCAAGGAGGTCTTCTTAGCCACCGAACTCATGTGCCGCTCCTTTGACCTATATTACGGTCACTATGCAGGCAGGTGAACCGAATTGCAAGGCTTCACGCCGCACTCAACGCGGCGATTGCGCGGCGTTGCAAGCGGCGATCTACGATAGTCTGGCGCTGGCTAAAAGGTAATGAAGATGTGAACCGCCCACTTTGGTTTGCGGTTATTTTCTCAGCATCCCATTTATAATTCTGTATTGCTTAGGATCGAAATCATTATAAGCGCTCTAGCGTTTATTGCGGGAGTCTATCGATGGGTTGGTTGGCAAAAGCATCGACATTTTCCCTGCAATTCAGCCTCCAAAGGTCGGGCAGGGCCTTAGTGCTTTTGGCCTGCCTACTTATCGCCCCATCTATCGCGAAGGCTGAAAAGGCCTATGTGGTCAACGGGGGTAATGACACGGTGTCTGTGGTCGATACAGCCAACAATAGCACGCTCGCCACGATCGCAGTCGCCTCCCCGACACGGATTGCGTCAATACCAGGCGGCTCCAAGGTCTATATCAGCAGAGCGACGGCCGGCGTTGTCAGTGTGATCGACACGACGACCGAAACAGTCGTTCGGACGGTGAATGTGGGGGTCGATCCTAGGGGGCTCTCGATAACCCCGGACGCATCCCGGGCCTATGTGGTCAATAACGGGTCCAACTCGATATCCGTCATCGACACGGCGACCG
This sequence comes from uncultured Caulobacteraceae bacterium, assembly GCA_937952995.1. Taxonomy (GTDB): domain Bacteria; phylum Pseudomonadota; class Alphaproteobacteria; order Caulobacterales; family Caulobacteraceae; genus CAISGS01. Next base: position 1,211 of record CALFYB010000305.1, on the reverse strand, counting down.
ACACCGTGTCTGGCGCGCCGATCGCGGTAGGCTCGGGGCCAAGCGATGTGGCTGTCGCTGCAGTCGGGTCACGCGCCTATGTCAGCAACCAGAATGACAATACGGTCTCGATCATTGATACGAGTTCCAACACAGTGCTTACGACCCTGTCGGTCGGCACTACGCACACCCGGATTGCCGTTTCAAGAAACGGCCTACGTGTCTATGTCGCCAACCAAGGAAACAACACGGTTTCGGTCATCGATACGACGACGAACACGGTGATCGCTGCAGTTTCAGTTGGAAACAGTCCTCGCAGCACTGCCGTAACCCCGGATGGCACGAAGGTTTATGTTGTCAACGGGATAAGCAACACCGTGTCCGTGATTGACACAGGCTCGAACACCGTGGCCTCGACGGTTTCAGTCGGAAACGGGCCCCGCGGGGTGGGTGTTACGTCAGACGGCTTGAAGGCCTATGTCACAAATTCGGTTGGCAATAGCCTGTCGGTGATCAACACCTCGACCGATACGGTGAGCGCGACTGTCACCGGTTTTTCCGGTCCCGTTGCGATCGCCTTCGCGCCCTTCGTCACTCCGGTGCCCACACTCGGCCAATGGGCGCTGCTGGTTTTGGGTCTGCTGCTGGGCGCGGTTGCGGTGGCTAGGCTTGGGCGCGTGCGACCGCCCTTGGCTTAATCCCTCCAGCGCGCCGTTATAGATATCGACTGAAGTTTGAGACATAAGGCGCTCTTTTCGTCGCGCCAGTAAGCCTGATGCCAAACAGCGCTCATCTTAAGACCGATTGCTGAGGCCTGGCCCTTTTGCCCCGGTGGCTGAGCCGTGAGACCGATCTTTGCATTCTAAGAAAGATGCAGATCGATGAGATTAGCCCGTCTTTGCACCGCCGGTCTTCTGATCCGGTGGCTTGCCCTTTGAATTACCAGCTGCGCGCCTCGCTAAGGCGATGGCGGTGTTCCAGCCCCCTGAAGGCGGCTGATAAACGCCTCGATGAAGGCGTTCAGCTCCTTGTACCGGACGGCCACCATGCTGTGATCGGCTCCTTCTAAACGAACCATCTCAGAGCCTGCGATCTGATCATGGGCGAACTCTGCATCGGCAATCGGAACATCCTTGTCGAGCGTGCCGTGCAGGATCAGCGTCGGGCTGCGGATGCTTTCCAGCGGCCAACCCGACATATGGGCAAACTGGACACGGTCGTTCTCTAGTCCT
>CALFYB010000304.1 GCA_937952995.1 uncultured Caulobacteraceae bacterium | reverse complement strand
GCTTCGATTTCACGACCGCGCTGCTGAGCTTTGCGCTGAAGGGCCTGACCGCGCTGGTTCAACTGAAGCGCCTTTTGTTCCAACTGCTCCTGCGGCAAGGTCGCGCGTTGGCCTTCGAGCGTCTTGCCCTCAGCAACGATGGCGTTCTTTTCCGCCGTCAGTTCTGCATTGGCCTGGGCTTCGATGGTCTGGATACGGGTCAGCACGAACTTGCCAACTGTTGAGGACAGGATCGCGCGATCGCCTGAATAGACGCAAACGCCTGGAATGGCCGGACCGGTCGCGAGCGGCGCAACGGCTGGGACAGCGGGAGCCGTCTTTGCCGCAGCAGGTGCCGCTTGAGCAGAGGCCGATTGAGCCACAGCGAAGGTGGCTAGAAGGCCAAGGCCTGCAGCGCCGAGTGTTTTCAGGGACATGGATTTAGAACCTTGTTGATGTGGAGAAACGGAAAGCTTCGGTACGGTCATAATCTTCTTTTAGCAGCACTTGGCTGAAGTCAAAGCGGATGGGTCCCATAGGTGACTTCCAGAAAATACTGGCACCCACGGTTGCGCGTGGCGTCAGATCGTCCTTGATCGTGTCGCAGTTGGTGGTGGCTGATGTCGAGACAGTGCCGTCCGATAGGGTCGTACCCGCAGGATAGGTCACGCAACTTTTCTTGGACTTGCTATCCAACATGCCCAAGGTTCCGAAATCGGAGAACAGGGCGGCCTTGATGCCGTACTGTTCGGGCAATCCGGTGGGCAGGGTCAGTTCGAGCGAACCAATCGCATAGGCCTGGCCACCCAAAGCATCATTATAGGTCAGGTTGCGCGGACCAATACCGGCGGTCTGGAAGCCCCGGAACGTGTTGCCGCCCTTGTAGAAGCGGTCATTGATCCGGATGCTGTCATTGCCATAGGAGAAGATGTAGCCCGACGACAGGGACGCGCTGAAAATGATATTGGGCGTAAAGCCGTGGTACCAATCAGCATCGGCTTCAGTCTTCAGATATTTCACATCCCCGCCGACGCCTGCAAAATCTTGCTGCAAATCAACCGAGAAACCGCGCGTCGGCTTGATCGGATCATTACGGCGGTCCCAACGATAGGAATAGCCCAACAGCGACGTGATCCGCGATCCGGCCTGTTCGCAGAGCAAGATCGAGACGCTGATGCCGCAAAGTCCGGCCTGAACCACCACATCATCGCTACGCAGATTATAGCGCGTCGACATCGAGGCGTTCTGGGTCAAGGGGAAACCGAGACGGACACCCAGACCTGTTGATGCCGTATCGTAGCCGGAATATTGCGAGAAATTGTACTTGTAGGAGAATAGGTCCAAGCCCGCTCGAAGATCCCGGTCTAGGAACCGTGGCTCGGTGAACGAGAAGTCGACCTGCTGACGCATGGAGCCCATCGAGACCTGAGCGCGCACGCTTTGGCCGCGACCGCGGAAGTTCCGCTCAGTGACGCCAAGGTCAAGAACGACCTTATCCAATGACGAATAGCCCGCGCTGAACGACAGCTCACCGGTGGGTTGCTCGGTCACCTTGACCTTCAAGATCGTGCGGTCAGGCGCACTGCCCGGCAATTCCTCGATCTCAACATCTTTAAAGAAGCCAAGGCCTTTGACCTGGTTCTTAGACCGGTCGACCAGAACCCGATTGAAGGCATCGCCTTCGGTCAGGCGCAGTTCACGGCGAACAACGGGGTCGAGCGTGCGAACATTACCAACAATATCGATCCGCTCGACATAGACGCGCGGGCCTTCCTTGACTTCAAACACGACGTCGACGGTCTTGGTGGCCTTATTGGGCACATAGCGCGGGCGAATATCCACGAATGCAAAGCCAGCGGCACCGGCGGCAAAGGTCAGGGCGTCGGTCGCGTCTTCGATACGCTTATCTTCGTAGATCTGCCCCTCTTGGATCGGCAGCAACATCCGCAAGATGTCGCCGTTCAATTTCTTGAGGTCGGTTTCAACGGTAAGCTTGCCGAACTTGTATTTCGGGCCTTCGTCGAGGCTATAGGTTATCGCAAACCCGTTCTTATCGGGGGCCAGTTCCGCGACCGCAGAAATAATGCGGAAATCGTAAAAGCCGCGGTTGCGATAGTGCTTACGCAGCTGCTCGCGGTCATATTCAATCCGGTCTGGATCGTAATTGTCGTTAGAGGTCAGGAACTTGTACCATTCCGACTCTTTGGTCACGACCACATCGCGCAGGTCGTTATCGGAATATTCCTTGTTGCCGAGGAAGTTGATCCGCAGCACACCGCTTTTGGGGCCTTCATTGATCTCAAAGACGAGATCGATACGCTTTTGCGGCAGCTCCACCACCTTGGGCGTGACGGTCGCCGAAATCCGGCCGGAGCGGCGATAGAGTTCGATGATCCGCTGAACATCCTTTTGGACCTTCGAGCGGGTGAAGATACCGCGCGGGCGGATGGTGACCTCATCGCGCAGCTTATCTTCCTTGAGGTTATCGTTCCCCTCAAAGACCACCTGATTGATGATCGGATTTTCAACGACCGTCACGACCAGATCGGTCGACTGGATATCCAACTTCACGTCGGCAAACAGCTCGGTGCGGAACAGGGTCTTGAGCGCCAAGTCGATCTGGGCCGGTCCAACCAGATCGCCGGGCTGGATGGGCAGGTAGGACATGACCGTGCCCTGCTCAATGCGCTCATTGCCCTTGATGATAATCCGTTGAATGACCGCAGTTTGCGGAGCCGCTGCTGCGGGTGCCCCGGTGGCCTGAGCCAAGGCAGGCGTCGACAGCGCCGTACCGGTGAGAAGCAAGGCAAGCCCCGACATTAGCCCTAAACGGGCGACAGTGCTGCGGGCGCTAGAATTCTGCATATGATCAGCCATCGACGCGAGGCGGGTGTTCACGAGAACAGTCCGCCGAGGAAATGAAACACTTGGAGTTGCTGCAAATCGTTCCAAGTGGCGAACAACATCAAACTGAGCAGCATAGCAAGCCCCACCCTATAGCCTGCCGCTTGGATTCGGGCATTCATGGGGCGGCGTGCAATAGACTCATAGGCGTAAAACAGCAGGTGACCGCCATCTAGTACCGGAATTGGTAGCAGATTCATGAAGCCAATCCCAACCGATAGCACAGCGGCGAGGCCAAGCAGCGCAACAAAGCTTCCGATGATCTGCGTTGCAAAACTAGGGGCCCCTTCAGCACCGGCCTGCGCGACGGCACCCGAAGCCCGCGCGATCCCCAAGGGGCCACCCAACTGCTTCGCCGACTCACGACCGGTTACGATCCGGCTGAGATAATAGACGGTCGTATCCAACACGTCCCATGTTCGACCAGCACCCCGCGCCAAGGCTTCGATGGGGTTGTAGCGCTTTAGGGTCAAGTCCTGCTGACGCGCCTGATTGGAAAGGCCGAGCACACCGACACTCTGCTTTCCGCCAAATGAGTCGGTAACCTCACGGCGATCAGGGATGGCGATCAGGTCAACGCGAGCCCCCCCGCGATCCACTTGGAACTTAATCGGTGTTTCCGCACGCAGCATGACGATCTGCTGCAGGTCCGTGAAGCTATCAATCCTGCGGCCATCGGCGCGCTTAATAATATCACCGACCTGAAAGCCCGCCTTTGCGGCGGCCTGATTTGGCGCAATTCCATCCACGCGTGGCACCGAGACCCGCTCACCGATCACCATCAGCAACAGGCCAAACAGAACCGTCGAGAGAACGAAATTGGCCAACGGACCGGCCGCTGTCACGAAGGCGCGCTGCCAAAGCGGCTTGAAATGGAAATATCGGCTAACGCCAGATGCCCCTTCATGGGCGGTGATGGCCTTGCGCAGATCATCAAGACCGTTCTGATCCGGAACGCTGGCCTCGTTCACATCGCCCGCAAAGCGCACATAGCCACCCAAGGGGATCCAGCCAATCTGCCACTGAACGCCAGATCGATCGGTCCACCGCAACAGGGGGCGACCAAAGCCTATAGCGAACTGATCAACCGCTACACCACAGGCCTTCGCAGCCCAAAAGTGCCCAAGCTCATGCACGGTGACCACGAGCGTCAGCACGAACAGGAACGGGACGATGTAGGTGATCGCGGTGTGCGCGAGGGCGAGCATGATCAGACGGTTCCTTGTCGGCTATGACGAGCGCACGAGGCCAGCCACCACAGCGGTGGCTACGCGTCTAGCGGAGGCATCAACCATCATTGCGGTCTCCAGTATGTCATCACCCGCGCTCGTCTCCAACTGACCAAGGCTGTTCATCCTATCCAAGGTCTGATCAACGCTTGCGGCAATATCGAGAAAGCCTAAACGCCGGTCAAGGAAGGCGGCGACAGCCACCTCATTAGCAGCGTTCATAACGGTCGGCGCAGCGCCGCCATGGACCATGGCCGCGCGAGCGACGGCGATGGCTGGAAACTTTTCAAGATCTGGTGCCTCAAAGGTCAATTGCCCGAAGGCCGCTAAATCAAGGGCCGGCGCGGGCCAAGGCAACCGGTCTGGCCAGGCATAGGCGACCGCGATGGGGCTACGCATGTCCGGCGCGCCCAACTGGGCCAAGGTCGAGCCATCTTGATATTCGACAAGGCTATGGATCACCGACTGAGGGTGAATGACCACATCGATCATTTCAGGACCCATGGCGAACAGGTAGGACGCTTCAATCATCTCCAAACCCTTGTTCATCATGGTCGCGGAATCGACCGAGATCTTGGCCCCCATGGACCAGTTTGGATGGGCGACGGCCTGCTCAGGGGTGACCCCAACCATCGCGTCGCGCGTCCACGTCCTGAATGGCCCTCCAGATGCGGTAAGAATGAGGCGAGAAACGCGCCTTTCTTGGTCCGGATGCAAAACTTGGAAAATAGCCGAATGTTCGCTGTCGACAGGAATGAGGGTTCCACCGGCCCGGCGCGTCGTTTCAATCAGGGCAGGCCCCGCGCAAACCAAGCTTTCCTTGTTGGCCAGAGCAATGATCGCGCCCCGCTTTGCTGCCGCTAAGGTCGGCGCAAGACCTGCGAACCCGACGATGGCTGACATAACCCACTGGGCATCCATAGCGGCGGCCTCAATAACCGCCAAGGCCCCTGCCCCGCATCGAATGCCCGAGTCCGCAAGGCCGTGACGCAAGGCAGAGAGTTTAGATTCATCTGCAATTACAGCAAATTGTGGGCGCCACCTAAGGCATTGCTCAATCAACAGATTGACATTCCGACCGGCCGTTAGAGCGATGATCTGAACCTCGGCGGAACCGTGCCCCGTCGCCTGCTCGAACAGATCAAGGGTCGAAACGCCAATGGAGCCCGTAGACCCTAAGAGGGTAACCGTCCGCTTGAGGGTCAAAATGGAAATCCGATAAAGGCGATCAATCGCGCACCAGCGACGATTACCGCTGCGAACATCAGACCGTCCACCCGGTCCAAGAGCCCGCCATGGCCCGGGATCAGGTCGCCGCTATCTTTAACGCCATAACGCCGCTTAAGAATCGATTCCCAGAGGTCTCCGGTCATGGTGGCAAGTCCGCCGACTAAGCCAACAGCTGCTGCTGCTCCGATGGAAATCTTCAACTTAGACAGAACGGCAACAGCAACGGCGGCCACAACCGCACCAACAAGTCCGCCGACAAAGCCCGACCAAGTCTTATTCGGTGAAAATTTGGGCCAGAGCTTTGGGCCCTTCACAACATTACCGACGGCGTAGGCGACAATATCAGCCGACCAGGTGACGGCAAAAAGTGCGATGGTCCAGGTCAAGCCTTGGGGCGTGGTGCGCAGCCACGTCAAGGCCAAGACCGGAAAGCCAATATAGAAAACTCCGTAAGCGCAGTCTCCGGCGCGCTCCTTCAGTGCCAGAGCCGCGAGCGCGGCCACGACTGTTCCCACGCTGAGGGCGATGGCTGCGTCGGTAAAATAACCCCAATGGGCATAGAAGGTCGGCGCTAAAACCGCTGCAGCGATGACGATCGCCATGCGAGCCGAGGCCCGGGAGGCACAAAGCTGGCCCCATTCATTGGCCAACAATGCCACCGCAATGGCTGTCATCAGCAAGAACAGCCAACCTCCAGTCCAGACCGCCACCACGACAATCGGAATCAGAATCGTGGCGGAGATGACCCTCAGGCCAAGATTGGGCCAGTCAAAGGCCTTAACCGGCGGCGAGGACGTCATTGACCTCAACTCCCCCGAACCGGCGGTCACGCGTCCGATATTCAGCGATTGCAGCCTTTAGAGCCACTTCGCCATAGTCGGGCCAGAGGACATCTTGGAACACCAGTTCGGCATAGGCCGACTCCCAGAGCAGGAAATTCGACAGGCGGCGCTCGCCACTGGTGCGAACAATCAGATCGGGCGCTGGGCCGGATGCGGTGGAAAGATACCGCCCAAAGGTCGCCTCGTCCAAATCAGCGAGTTCGGCGACGCCAGCCTTCACATCTGCGGCAAATCTGCGGGCTGCATCAGTGATATCCGCCTGACCGCCATAGTTAAAAGCCACCTGCAAGAGGAAGCGGTCATTGGAGGCCGTCAGGCGCTCAGCCCGCTCTATGGTTTCGAGCAGATCGCGGCGCAGTCCATCACGGCGGCCAAGCACCCGAACCTTGACGCCCTCGCGGTGAAGCCGGTCCAGATCGCTATCGACATAGCTCTTGAGCAGCCCCATCAACTCGGCGACCTCGCCCGCAGGCCGGCGCCAGTTCTCGGTGGAAAAGCCAAAAACAGTAAGGCAACTGACCCCCAGACCCGGCGCAGCCTCGACGGTCCTCTGCAGGGCCTTGACCCCTGCCCTGTGCCCAAGGGTCCTAGGCAGGCCCCGCGCCTTAGCCCAGCGACCATTGCCATCCATGATTATGGCGACATGCAGCGACGGCGCGGCGCAGGCCGTTCCGGTCGGTTGTCCCACAGTCGAGCCGGATGACGGCACCATCAATTGAACCTCTACAGTTCGGTCTCGAAAGACCGACGGGTCTCTAGACCTGCATGATCTCTTGTTCTTTGGTTTTCAAGGTCTCGTCCACCTTCTTAATGGCCTGATCGGTGAAGCCTTGCACCTCTTCGCCCATGCGCTTCAGTTCATCCTCGGTGATGACCGTATCCTTTTGGGCCTTTTTCAGGTCATCCATGGCGTCGCGGCGGACGTTGCGGATGGCGATCTTTTGCTGCTCGGCATATTTGCCTGCCAGTTTGGCCAAATCACGGCGCCGTTCTTCGGTCAGGGGCGGCACAGGGATGCGCAGGGTCATGCCCTCGACCACAGGGTTCAAGCCGAGGCCCGCCGCGCGAATGGCCTTCTCGACCGAGACGACAACGCCCTTATCCCAGATGCTGACCGTGATCGAGCGAGGGTCTGGAACGCTGACCGCGCCGACCTGGCTGATGGGAACCGTCGCGCCATAGGCCTGGACCATCACCTGATCCAACAGGCCCGCAGAGGCGCGGCCGGTGCGAAGGCCCGAAAACTCTTCTTTCAGAGCCAGAACCGACTTGTCCATGCGATCGCGGTAACGAGAAAGTACCGGCTTTTCAGTAGCTGCCATTGTCTATCCAATCTTAAACCAAACCGTAGAGGGCTTGACCGGTCAGGAGATGACCGTATGCACACCATCACCCGTCAACACGTTCAAAAATGCCCCCTGCTCGCGGATCGAGAAGACCACGATGGGAATGGCATTGTCACGCATCAGGGCGATGGCCGAGGCATCCATGACCTTAAGGTCTTGGGCCAGAACCTCAAGGTAACTCAGTTGATCATATCGCACCGCATTGGGATCCTTCTTCGGATCGGCGGTATAGACGCCGTCAACGCTGGTCCCCTTGAATAGGGCATCACAGCCCATCTCGGCGGCGCGCAGGGCAGCGGCGGTGTCGGTGGTAAAGAACGGGTTGCCGGTTCCGGCAGCAAAGATCACCACCCGGCCCTTTTCCAGATGGCGCACAGCCCGGCGGCGGATATAGGGCTCGCATACCGTGGCCATGGGAATGGCCGACTGCACGCGCACATCGACACCCAACTTTTCCAAGGCATTTTGCATGGCCAGCGCGTTCATCACGGTCGCCAGCATGCCCATATAGTCGGCGCTCGCCCGCTCCATGCCGCGCGCGGCGGTCGACAGACCTCTGAAGATATTGCCGCCGCCAATGACGAGGCAGAGCTGGACACCTTGACGGACGATCTCAGCAATATCGCGGGCTACGCCATCAACCGTATTCATATCAATGCCGTAGGGCGCGTCGCCCATCAGCACTTCGCCCGAAACCTTGAGCAAAACCTTCTTAAAACGCGGGGCGCTGGGGGCTTGGGTCATAGGTTATCGCCTCTTCAGTCCGCGGACAGCTCGAATCGTCTGTGTAAGATAGCCGAAGGGCGCGGTACGTCTAACGCGCCGCGCCCCATTATCAGCAAAAACTGAACAGATTAGCCTTGGCCGGAAACGGCCGCGACCTCAGCTGCAAAGTCTTCGGTCTTCTTTTCGATGCCTTCACCGAGGGCCAGACGCGCAAAGCCCTTGATCACGACAGGCGTGCCGAGGGTCTTGGCGGTTTCAGCCACCAGCTGCTCAACCGTCAGGTCCGGGTTCATCACGAAGGCCTGCTTGAGCAGAACGACTTCTTCGAAGAACTTGCGGATGCGGCCTTCGACCATCTTTTCGACGACGCCAGCAGGCTTGCCCGATTCCAGCGCCTGTTCGGTGAAGATGGCGCGCTCGCGCTCAACCGCTTCTGGATCCAGATCATCGGTCGACAGCGACAGAGGCTGGGTTGCAGCAACGTGCATGGCGATCTTACGACCAAGTTCACGCAAAGCGGCCTCATCGCCTTCACTCTCGACGGCCACCAGCACGCCGATACGGCCCAAATCAGGGGCCGTGGCATTGTGGACGTAGGACGCAACCGCGCCCTTTGAGACTTCGAAACGGGCTGCACGACGCAGAACCATGTTTTCGCCGATGGTGGCGATCAGGTTGGCCAGCATGTCGGTGACCACTTCACCGTCAGCCGTCTTAGCCGCATTCAGGGCCTCAACGTCGGAACCGACGGTCAGGGCGGCCTGAGCGATCGACTTGGCCGCGCCTTGGAACAGGACGTTGCGCGCCACGAAGTCGGTTTCGGCGTTCAGCTCGATCATCGCACCGGCATTGCCCGACACGGCCATGGCCACGAGGCCTTCGGCAGCAATACGGTCAGCCTTCTTTGCAGCCTTAGACAGGCCCTTGGTGCGCAGCCAATCGATCGCCAATTCGACGTCACCGTCGTTTTCGACCAAGGCCTTCTTACAATCCATCATGCCTGCGCCAGACTTCTCGCGCAGGTCCTTCACCAGAGCAGCAGTGACTTCCGCCATGGGATATCCTCCAGTTATAAAAACGACCGGACGCGGGAAGGCGGCCGGCGTAAAGGGTTGGAATGGGACCGCGGTCTGGAGACGACGAGATCGCCGCCAGACCGCGAAATCAGATTAATCAGCCGCCGCTTCAGTCGGGGCCACTTCGGCAGGGGCTTCAGCAGCCACGGCCAGTTCAGGCGTCAACTCACGCTGCAAGGTGGGCTCCATCGGAGCTTCCGAAGCGCCCAGATCGACGCCCGACGAGGCTTGGCCAGCGGCCAGGCCGTCGAGGACGGCGTCAGCGATCAGATCGCAATAGAGCTGCAGTGCGCGCGCGGCGTCATCATTGCCCGGGATTGGGAAGGTGATGCCGTCTGGATCGCAGTTGGTGTCGAGGATCGCGATCACAGGAATGTTCAGCTTGCGCGCTTCCTGGATGGCAATGCCTTCCTTGTTGGTGTCGATCACGAACATGATGTCGGGGATACCGCCCATGTCCTTGATGCCGCCGAGGGACAGTTCCAGCTTTTCGCGTTCGCGGGTCAGCTGCAGCAGTTCCTTCTTGGTACGGCCCGAATCTGCGCCATCCAGAACGCCTTCCAGTTCACGCAGACGTGCGATCGAACCAGAAATGGTGCGCCAGTTGGTCAAGGTGCCACCGAGCCAGCGGTGGTTCACATAGTACTGGGCGCAACGCTTGGCGGCCGTGGCCACGGGATCAGAAGCCTGACGCTTGGTGCCAACGAACAGGACGCGGCCACCGCTTGCGGCGACTTCACGAACCTTGATCAGGGCCTGGTGCAACAGAGGGATGCTCTGTGACAGGTCGATGATGTGGATGTTGGCGCGCGAGCCGAAGATGTAGCGGTCCATCTTCGGGTTCCAGCGGTGTGTCTGGTGACCGAAGTGAGCGCCTGCTTCGAGCAGTTGACGCATAGAGAAATCGGGTAGTGCCATATCAAATTTTCCTTCTTCCGGTTTGCCTCCGCAGACCAACGCCCCTGTTTAACCAAGAGCCCGGAACGGTAACCAACGGGGATTGACCCGAACGCTGCCGAACGTCTGCGTGTGAGATGGGGGAGTGACTAGAGCCAAGACATAGGAAATGCAAGGCTTTAAACGCAGGAGATGCCGTTCTAGACGTCCTCGAGGAACGAAACCCCCGGCGCGGTCTTTAACGCCCCTCTGAGGGAGGCATCCAGACTATATCGACCGGGCAGCCGCATCTCGACCTCGCGCCCCCCGTCGATGGCACTGACCAGACTGATCTCACCGCCGCGCGCATTCACCGCCCCCTCGAGGCGGCGTTTGAGCACATCAATTTCAGTCGAACGCGGCGAGAGGTGAATGCGCAGATTGGCGACGACATTCTCCATCGCCTTATCAATCGGCTCAGCATCATCGCCAAAGAACCGCACCTCGCCGTCACGGCCCTTGGCCCGGACCTTGAGTAGGATCGATGCACCCGGTTCCAAGACCTCGCGGCAGCGGCGCAGGGCTTCGGGTGGGAACAGGACTTCATATTCGCCCGTGGGGTCGGACAGGGATATGAAGGCGAACTTCTCACCCGATTGCGACGCGCGCTCCTGACGACGGCGTACCACACCGGCCATGCGGAAGGCCTCAGCCCCCTGCTCTGCAGCAACAATAGCATCGGCGAGCAGGGTGACGCGGCGACGGCGTAGGACCGTGACCATGTCCTCTAGCGGGTGGCCGCTGAGATAGAAGCCGACAGCCGACAGTTCTTCATCCAACTGGTCCGGTCCGGTCCACGGATCAACGCGCGACAATCTTGGCCGCGCTGCATCACTGTCACCGCCAAACAGGCTGGCCTGGGACGAGGCCCGCTCCGCCGCCACGCTCTGGGCATAGGCCATCAGGGCGTCGATATTGGCCAGAATCTGCGCGCGGTTGGGATGGATGCGGTCAAAGGCCCCTGCCCGCGCCAGATTTTCCAGAGCGCGCTTATTGACCTGACGCGGATCGATCCGCTCAACGAAATCGAACAGATCGCGGAACGGCCCGCCCGCCTCGCGCGTGGCTACCAGATTGTCCATCGCCGCCTGACCGACATTGCGCACGGCACCGAGGGCATAGAGCACCTCGCCGTTCTCAACCTCGAAATCGGCCCCAGAGCGGTTAACGTCCGGCGCACAGACCTTGACCCCCATCCGCTTGGCGTCCTGATAGAAGACGGCCAGCTTGTCGGTGTTGGAAATATCGAGGCTCATCGAAGCGGCCAAGAACTCCACCGGAGCATTGGCCTTCAGCCAGCCGGTTTGATAGGCGATGATGGCATAGGCCGCCGCGTGGCTCTTGTTGAAGCCATAGCCAGCGAACTTGGCGACCAGTTCGAAGATGCTGTCGGACTGATGTTCGGGCACGCCGAGCTGGGTCGCGCCAGAGACGAAACGGGCCTTTTGCTGGTCCATCTCCTCTTTTTTCTTCTTACCCATGGCGCGGCGCAGCAGGTCAGCCTCGCCTAGCGAATATCCCGCTAGAATCTGGGCGATCTGCATCACCTGTTCTTGGTAGACGATGACGCCGTATGTCTCTTTGAGCACCGGCTCCAACGTCGGGTGGAGCATGTCGGCGGCCTTACGCTCGAACTTACAGTCCACATAGGTGTCGATATTGTCCATCGGGCCTGGACGATAGAGCGAGATCAGGGCGGTGATCTCTTCGATGGAGCTGGGCCGCATCTTGCGCAGGGTGTCGCGCATGCCCTGACTTTCGAGCTGGAACACACCGATGGTCTGACCCGACGCCATCAGGTCATAGCTGGCCTTGTCGTCCAGCGGCAGGATCGACAGGTCAATCCCCGCCCCGCGCTTCCTCATATGCTTCACCGCCCGGTCCAGAACGGTCAGGGTCTTTAGACCCAAAAAGTCGAACTTCACCAGACCGGCGCTCTCGACCCATTTCATATTGAACTGGGTAGCAGGCAGCTCTGAGCGGGGATCCTGGTAGAGCGGGGTCAGCTCGATCAGGGGCCGGTCGCCAATGACGATACCGGCGGCGTGGGTGGAGGCATTACGAAACAGCCCCTCCAGCTTCAGCGCCGTCTCCAGCAGCCGCGCGACGCTCTCATCGTCCTTCTTGGCCTGCTTGAGGCGTGGCTCAATCTCGATGGCCTGAGCCAAAGTGGTCGGACTAGCCGGATTGTTGGGGATCATCTTGGCCAGACGATCGACCATGCCCAACGGTAACTGCATCACCCGCCCGACATCGCGCAGCACCGCCCGCGCCTGTAGCGTACCAAAGGTGATGATCTGGGCCACGCGCCCGACCCCGTACTTGTCCTGCACGTAGGAGATCACCTCCTCGCGGCGGTCCTGACAGAAGTCGATATCGAAGTCGGGCATCGAGACCCGTTCTGGGTTCAAGAACCGCTCGAACAGAAGGCCAAACCGCAGGGGGTCCAGATCGGTAATGGTCAGGGCCCAGGCAACCAGCGAACCCGCACCCGAACCGCGGCCCGGCCCGACCGGAATGCCGTGCGCCTTGGCCCACTTGATGAAGTCCGACACGATCAAGAAATAGCCCGGAAAGCCCATCTTGATGATAACGCCGATTTCCCGCTCGAGCCGGTCCCAATAGTCCTGTTCCGGAGCGG
>CALFYB010000303.1 GCA_937952995.1 uncultured Caulobacteraceae bacterium | reverse complement strand
TTCGGTTGGGTTTATCATGGGCAGGGGGTTTTTCGGAAAGAAAACAAGGCCCTCACCCAACCCTCTCCCAAAGGGAGAGGGCTTACACCTCCTTAGCCCTCGCCCCCTTGGGGGAGAGGGCCTAAGTGAGGGGGATCATCCGAGGCGCTAGTCGTTGGTCCTCATTCCGGCTTTCTACCGCACCACCACCCCGCCCTTCATGACGTGCTCCACATGGCTCAGCAGGCTGATGTCTTTGAGCGGGTCGCCCTTGACGGCGATGAGGTCGCCGAAGTGGCCGGGCGTGATAGACCCCACATCGGCGGAGCGTTGCATCAGGTCGGCGGCGACGGTGGTGGCGGACTGGATGGCCTGCATCGGGGTCATGCCGTAGCGGACCATGTAGGGGAACTGCTTGCCATTGTCGCCGTGAGGATAGACCCCGGCGTCGGTGCCATAGGCGATCTTGACCCCGGCCTTGACGGCCTTGGTGAAGCCTTGGCGCTGGAGGTCGGTGGTGTCGCGGTTCTTGCGCAGGATCTCTTCGGGCCAGTGGTCGCGGGCACCGATCTGATTGATATAGTCGCCATTATAGATGTCCATGACCAGCCACGCGCCCTTGGCCTTGGCCAGGGCAATGCCCTCATCGTCAATCAGGCTGGCATGTTCGATCGAGCGCACACCGGCGCGCAGGGCGATCTTGATGCCCTCTGCGCCGTGGGCATGGGCGATGGCGTAGCTGTTGTTGCGTCGGGCCTCATCGACCGCCGCGCGGACCTCGTCTTCGGTCAGTTCGGGCGCGCCGGGCTCGGTGCCTGCGGCCAGAACGGCACCGGTTGCGATCAGTTTGAGGAAGTCGACCCGGTGCTGGAACAGATAGCGAGCCTTGACGGTCATCTCGGCCGGGCCGCTGACGATGCCGACGCGCATGTCCGAGGGGACTGTGACATCTGGGGCCATGCCGGTGACCTCGCCGCCGCCGCCGGGCACGGTCAGATAGGCCCCCGCCACCACCATGCGCGGCCCTGGGACCCAGCCTGCCGCGATGGCGTCTCGCACGGCGACATCGCCAAAGGCCCGGAAGGTGCCGACGTCCCTGACGCTGGTAAAGCCCGCATCAAGGGTCTGTTTGGCGTGTTTTGCACCGAGCAGCGCGATCTCTGCGGCGCTGTGCAGCAACGGCTCGGCGACATTGCTCGACTGCTCGGTGTCGACCATGTGGGTGTGCATGTCGATCAGGCCGGGCAGGACCGTATAGGCCGACCAGTCCGTGATCACCGATCCCTTTGGCGGCGCAGCGTAGGGGGTGACCGCGACAATCCGACTGTCCTCGATACGAAGCAGTTGGTCGCTGCGTACAGTTCCGGATGTTGGATCGATTAGTTTTCCCGCCCTAACGTAGGTCGTTTGGGCATAAGCGCCTCCTCCAATCAGTATGCCGCCAAAAGATAGAACAAAAATAGCGACACGATAGGGTAGAGCGGTCATGCGGGGCTCCAATATTTGATCAGAAAGAGGTTGCGTGGTCTGTGGCAATTGGTCAACTTGATCGATGCGTACTATATGAAATACTGATCCTGACAGTTATTATATTGACTTAAGTGGTGCCAATAAACCCCAACTGACGGGCGCTAGTATTTCGGCATGTTCGCACTGATTAAGTTTCTGTTAGGCTGAAGGTGAGAGATTTCACCTGTCTGATGTCGCCTCTAGAGAGGGGAAAAAGTCCGTGTCCACGTCAAGATCATCAAGCTATCGTCGGTCTGGAAACGATCATTTCGAGCCAGATATTGACTCTGATCCCGCCGCCCAGCGGCGTCTGCGTGGCCAACTCGAGCAGATTGACTATACGGTATTTGCTGCCAACCGCGAGGTTATCTCACGCTCGCTCGGCTTTGCGGACGCGGAAAAATTCCAACGGCTTGCCGCAGCAACGGCCTTAGCCCGCGCCGCTTGGGTCTCTGAAGCCCTAAATCAAACCCAAGTGCCTTCGCCGCTCAATCTAGATCAGGTCACGAGGTTGAAGAACCTGCGCTCTGCCTATGAGGAGCTGTCGGAATCCTACGAGGCCATGCGCCGAATGGTTGAGCGCGGTTATCTGCCCTTCAAGCCTGCCGCCAACGGGTTCTTCAAAGCCTAGAACAGACCTAGCTATTTAGGACGATATTGCTCTCGACTGGCACGTCGGGGAAGTTCAAGCTTTGCTCAAAATCCATAAAGACGTCGGTCAATTCATCTGGAGTGATGATGGGGGGGCGGCCGTTGGGAAACTTGTAGCGCCAGAAACTAATCACGTGATCAACCGCGCCCAGACGCTCGCCTAGCTGAGTAAACAGTTCGGGTGCGGTGATTAAAAAATCTCTGAAATCAGCAGGTTTGCCGTCTTGCGTCATTCGACTGTAGGACTGGTCGTAGACGGCTATCGTGCTTTTCACGCTCTGCGATGCCAAGATGATTTTTTTACGCAAATTCACCCGTGCATTCGAGAGGTAAACGCGGGTTTCATCGTCGGTACTGCCGCGCGGCTGGATTTTTTCGATCTGGTTCAAGATGTCTGGGAGCTTGGGAAGCATATCCCCAAGTTGCCATTTGTAATAGATGAAGGCTTTCCAACAGAAAATGCCTTCCTGAAACTGCATCCGGTCCATCTGCATGGTCAGGCGCAGGGGGTCTAGATCACTGTCTGCGGAGTTCGCCAGAAGTTTGCGGGCCAAGGTTCCAGCATAGGCTACATTGCCGTCCTCACCCACCGACATGCGCACAAGCGCTTCGATTTCCTTCTGAGCAAAGGCGAACATCCGCGCCGTATCTGCGTCAGAAATTTCGAAATAGCAGCGGGCGGGTTTGATGCCCTGTCTGGCCAACTGTTCGCGAATGAGGAAAGGGTCGAGGGACGGGGACTCGTCTAGCAACTGCAACACAGCCAAGTCGGACCGCAGGTCCTGGACACGGGTGTTGAGCGTGTTGCAGAGAATTTCCTTGAAATTGTTTTGCCCAATAAAGGCATATTGCCCACCCATGCGCAGGTCGCTGACCTCGATTGGCAGGATGATTTTGGTCGCCGAGTTGCGCGCATAGGGAAAGGCGTCCATCTCGTTCGCCCGCAGCCTATGTTTTGTGATGATAGCGCGGTTTAGAGCCGCGTTCTGAAACAGGGGAAACCGCGTATATTCCTCTGTCTGGCCCGATCGGATTTGGACGGCGCGTAGATTGAGCACCCGCGCTGACGAGGCGCTGCTCTCAAGTTGAGCGAGGTTGCGGACGGTACGGTCGTTCATTTATTCACTCGGTAGCGCTTGGCGTCCGCCGTTACGGTAGCAGGCCCGGTTACATATACCCTAGGCCTCGTAAGCGAAGAACGATATTCATGATTCACTAAAGATATAAATCTTCGAGCGGCAAATTTGAACACCTAACCTCTTCGAAGGCGCGGCGCTTACGCACAGGTGCTCTTTAGAAGATCTTGCCGGATTTCATCACGAATGAAACCGACTCCATCGCCTTGATCGTCACCGTCGGATCGGTGTTTACAGCGATAATATCGGCCGACTTTCCAACAGAGATTGAGCCGATGTCCGTTCCAAGGTCGCCCAGCGTCTTGGCTGAAACGGTGGTGGCCGCCTGGATGGCTTGCATCGGGGTCATGCCCCATTCCACCATC
This sequence comes from uncultured Caulobacteraceae bacterium, assembly GCA_937952995.1. Classification (GTDB taxonomy): domain Bacteria; phylum Pseudomonadota; class Alphaproteobacteria; order Caulobacterales; family Caulobacteraceae; genus CAISGS01. Next base: position 3,973 of record CALFYB010000303.1, on the reverse strand, counting down.
TTTGCGAACTGCCGACCATTGTCACCGTGGGGATAGACGCCGGCATCTGAGCCAAAGACCATGGTCACACCGGCCTTGACCGCAGCCTGGAAGGTCTGGCGCTGCTTGAGGCCGATCATCCGTTCCTTTTCCAACGACTCTGGCAAGATGCCGACCTTCTCTCCTTCGCCGAGGATGTAGTCGTCATTGTAAATGTCCATCGAGAATGCCGTGCCGTGGGCCTTGGCGAGGGCGAAGGCCTCGTCGTCAGCAAGGCTGGCATGTTCGATCGTGTCGACCCCGGCGCGGATGGCGTCCTTGATCCCGCTGGTTCCATGCGCATGGGCGGCGACCTTGAGGCCAAGCATGTGGGCCTCTGAGACCAGGGCGGTCATCTCTTCGAGCGTATATTGTTGGCCGCCGACCGTGTCGCCTTTGGAAAAGACGCCGCCGGTGGCGCAGAACTTGATCGATTTGGCCCCATATTTGTGAACCTTGCGGACCATGGCGCGGATCGCATCAGGTCCATCGGCAACGGCCTCACCGACGATATTATAGGTGTGCGGTAGTAGATTATCGTCGCAGTGACCGCCCGTGGCTCCAATGGCTGGGCCGCTCGGGATGATCCTTGGGCCAGGAACCTCACCGCTCTCGATTGCATCGGCCAAGGCGACATCGGTAAAGCCGCCCGCTCCGACATTGCGAATGGTCGTGAACCCGGCGTGAAGGGTAATGGCTGCATTGGCCACACCGCTGATGGCTTCGGTCACTGGCGTCACGGCCAAGGCGCGATAGCCGTGCATGTCCGCCCGCGAGGTAATATGCACATGCATATCGATCAGGCCGGGCAAGATGGTCTTGGTCCCCAGATCAATGCGCTTAGCCCCCTTGGGTGCGGCGAGGCTGGTCTTGGTGCCGACCGCTGTGATCTTGCCGTTCTCGATAATCACGGCTGGGCTGTCCACAACACGGCCTGCGACCGTGTCCACCATATGGGCGGCGGTCAGGTAGGTCGTTTCCGCACCCGCGCTCGTAGCGAGGCTTAGGCTCAGCAAGCTTGAGGTGAGGGCGGTGGTGATGATGGCCAGGCGGGTCATGAAGGGCTCCTATGATCACCAAACCCTAACGTGCTTCGGGATCGCTCGCCTACCCCCCTCGATAACCGGTTCTGGGAACAAGCGCTAAACCGGGCGGGTCTGCTCGTCTCATGCGCCTTGAACCCAAACAATGCCTAGTCTATGCCCACTTCGATTGGGGCCTGTTGGTCTTGGGAAAATGCTCTAGCCTGTTAGCCGCTAGGACTTGGGAGCTTGGCCAATGGAACATTCCTTTTGGATCTCGACCTTTGTGGTCGCCTTGGCTGAGATCGGTGACAAGACCCAACTGTTGGCCATTCTGTTGGCGGCTCGGTTTAAGCGTCCAGTTCCGATCATTTTGGGTATTCTGGTGGCGACCCTCGCCAATCACGGTCTGGCCGCAACCTTGGGCTATTTCGTCTCTGGAATCTTGGCCGCTAAGTGGTTCGGCTATGTCATTGGCGCGTCGTTCTTGGCCATGGGGGCTTGGATCTTGATCCCCGACAAGGCCGAAGAGTTAGACGCAAAGCCCCCAAAATTCGGGATTTTTGCCACCACAGCCATTGCCTTCTTCCTCGTCGAAAATGGCGACAAGACGCAGATTGCGACCGTCGCCCTCGCGGCGAAATATCATGAGGTCTTCTGGGTCGCGGCGGGAACGACGGCCGGCATGATGCTGGCCAATGTTCCTGCCGTGCTGTTAGGGGAGGCAGCGACCAAGGTTGCGCCCATGGCGGTGGTCCGTATGGCTGCGGCCGGACTTTTTGCCGCCATCGGGGCCTGGACCCTGCTTCAGACCTCAGGACTTTTGGGTTAAGCCATGGCCGAAGCCTTTAACGACAAGGTTTTACCCAACGACCGCGCCGCTCGCTATGCAGAGGTCGCGCAAGAGATTGCGGCGGTTCTAGAGGGCGAGACCAATCTCACGGCGCGGATGGCCACCGTGGCCTCGATGCTGGCCAACAGTTTCGAGGCCTATTTCTGGACCGGATTCTATTGCGTTGATCCTACCAAGCCGCATGAGCTGGTGGTGGGCCCCTATCAGGGGACTCTCGGCTGCCTGCGCATTGCTTTTGGCCGGGGTGTCTGCGGAACGGCAGCTCAGACGGGCAAGACCCAGCTGGTCAAGGATGTGCACGCCTTTCCCGGGCACATTGCCTGTGATGGCCGGTCCCAGAGCGAGATCGTTGTTCCGGTCTTTGGCGCTCAAGGCCAATTGATCGCGGTCTTTGATGTGGATTCCGATCAACCTGCCGCCTTCGATGAGATCGATCAGGCTTGGCTTGAGAAGATCCTGAAGGACACATTCAGCGACGCGATCTAGTCGCCTTCGCGAAGACTTGACCTAGGGAAAGGTCTAGACAGGGCGCGATCCTAGAGGTCTGATCCGCCCATGACCCAGATCAAAACGCCATCGCGCCCGCTCACCCGCCTGCTTGTCGCCAATCGCGGCGAGATCGCCATCCGCGTCCTTCGGGCCGCCGCCGACCTTGGCATGGCCACGGTTGCGGTCTTTTCCGAGGATGACGCGACCTCACTGCACATCAAGCAGGCCGATATTGCCGTGCCGCTGAAGGGCGTGGGGGCGGGGGCCTATCTGGACGGTGCGGCGATCATTGCCGTTGCCAAGGCCCAGGGCTGTGATGGCATCCATCCGGGCTATGGGTTCCTCAGTGAAAATGCCGCCTTTGCAGCGGCCTGCGCCGAAGCCGGGCTGGTCTTTGTCGGCCCGAGCCCGCAGATGCTGGCCCTGTTTGGCGATAAGGGTTCGGCGCGCGATCTGGCCGCGCGTCTGGGCGTGCCGCTGCTGGCCGGGGTCAATCGGGCCGTATCGCTGGACGAGGCCAAGGCCTTCTTTGCGGGGCAGGGTGCTGGCGGGGCCATGATGATCAAGGCGCTGGCAGGCGGCGGCGGACGGGGCATGCGGGTCATCACCGAGGCCGACCAGATCGAAGCGGCCTTTGAGCGCTGCGCCTCCGAGGCCAAGGCCGCCTTTGGTGATGGCGGGCTCTATGTCGAGCGCTTGATCCGCCGGGCCCGGCACGTTGAGATTCAAATCATCGGCGACGGTGACGTGGTTCTGGCCCTTGGCGAACGCGAATGTACGCTCCAGCGTCAGCATCAAAAGCTGATCGAGGTCGCGCCGAGCCCCAGCCTGACCCCCAGCCTGCGCCAGCGGCTTGTCGATGCGGCCCTCAATATGGCCAAGGCCTGCGCCTATCGCAGTCTGGGCACCTTCGAGTTTCTGGTCGATGCCGATGCTGATCCAGATGGCCTAGATGCCTTCGCCTTTATCGAGGCCAATCCACGCCTGCAGGTCGAGCATACGGTGACCGAAGCGGTCACCGGCCTTGATCTGGTCGCCCTGCAACTGGGTGTGGCCGGAGGGCAGAGCCTTGCCGATCTGGGTCTGACGCCCGCCACCGTTCCCACACCGCGCGGCTATGCCATCCAGCTTCGGGTCAATATGGAGACCATGGACGCTCTAGGCCATGCCCGCCCGTCGAGCGGCACCTTGAGCCTGTTCGAGCCGCCCAGCGGACCGGGCGTGCGGGTCGACAGTTTCGGCTATGCCGGTTTTCGGCCCAGCCCCCACTTTGACAGCCTGTTGGCCAAGGTCATCGTCTCGTCGGCAAGCCCGCATTTCGACCGCGCCGTTGCGGCGGCATCGCGTGCGCTGGCTCAGTTTCGACTGGAGGGCGTGGCAAGCAATATCAGCTTCCTTCAAAGTCTCCTGAAGCGACCTGAATTACAATCTAATCAGATCTATACGCGATTTATTGAAGAAAATGCGTCAAGCCTTTTGGCCGATCAAACCAGCGCGCCAACCGCGCAATATTTTGCTGCAACGGCTACGGCGGCGGCCAGCAGTGCCAGTCTGGCCTCGGGTCCAGAAGGCAGCCTGCCCCTGAGTGCGC
>CALFYB010000302.1 GCA_937952995.1 uncultured Caulobacteraceae bacterium | reverse complement strand
CTCAAGGGCGCGCGGGTCTATTTCTCACCCGTGAGCCCCGATCAGACAGATGGTTTTGATGCCCTATGGTCAAACCTGACTGATGCCGCCCCCGAAACCGGCGCGACGCTAGAGGTGCTTGGCCGCCAAATTCGCCTGCCCCGGACCTGCGGCGGCTTTGTACGAACCTCGTTCAACAGCCTCTGTGGCCAAGCGCTGGGAGCCCAAGACTATCTGGCGCTGGCGGCGCGGTTCCACACGGTGTTCTTGGAAGATATTCCTCGGTTAGAGATGTCGCGCCGCAACGAGGCAAAGCGTTTCGTGACCCTGATCGACGCCCTCTATGAGGCCGGAACCAAGCTTATCGCTCTGGCCGAGGCTGAACCGGACGACCTATACCCTGCCGGTGACGGGGCCTTTGAATTTGAACGCACCGCCTCACGCCTGCACGAGATGCGGTCCGAGGCCTATTTGGACCGAGTGAAGGACTAGGCTCCGCCCATCGGGTCAGGCCGGTAGGCGCAGTTCGAACACCGAGCCCTCATCCCCCGATTGGACCAAGCGTAGATCGCCGCCATGGGCCTGAGCCAACTCGCGCGCGATAGCGAGGCCAAGGCCGGTACTGCCGCTTCGACCTGATCCCGCAAAGGGTTGGAACAGACGTGGCCGCAGGCGCTCTGGTACGCCCGGACCATTATCGACCATCAGAACGACGAGGGTCGTGCCATCTCGCTGCAGCGTGACCGACACTGCGCCTCGAACCTCTGGCTTGGGCGCGGATTCAATCGCCTCGCGGGCATTGCGCAGCAGATTGAGCAGGATGCGATGGAGTTGGTCGGGGTCGGCCTGCACCTGATCCTCAGGGGTCAGCACGGCCTCAAGCTGAACACCGTCAGGCGACAGGCCCGCATCCTCGGCTGCGGCCTCCAGCGCCGCCTTGAGGGGCACGGCGACGGGCTTAGGCACGGCTTCTTGGGTCTTGCCATAGGCCAGCACATCGGTGGCGAGGGTCACAGCCCGGTCCAGCGCGCGCTCGAGACGCGGCAGGGCTTGGGTCACGCTTGGGTCACCCGATTGGGCCAGACGCTCCGAAGCGATCTGGGCGCTGGTCAGCATGTTGCGAAGGTCATGATTGATCTTGGCCACGGCCTCGCCCAAGGCCGCCAATCGGGCCTTGGACTGCAAAGCGGTGCGCACATCGGTCTGCATCCGGTCTAGCTCGGCCTCAGCGCGCCCGACCTCGTCACGGCGACCAGACAGGCCGACCTGCGCGCGCGGATCTTCCGGATCGGCCCGAAACCGCTCCATGGCCCGCGTAATGCGCTGCATGGGCCGCACCAGAAAGGCGTTGAGGGACAGATAGACCAGCCCGCCCGCAAAGATCGAGGTGAACAGGGTCACCGCCACGAGCCGCCAAAGATAGGCGATCAACTCTTCGCGCAGCACCTTGTCTGGTGCGACGATCTCGACGAAATCGGCTTCTCGAAACTGAGGCGCGGCAACGACGCGGACCATCTGATCAGGACCGCCAAACAGGGTTTGAAAGGGTGCTGCAAGCCATGCAGCGGGATTGCGGTCACGCAGATCGACCAGATAGGGCGTGCGCTCCATGCGCGGACCGGCAAGCAAAAGACGCCGCAGCCCATCACTCTGCACGGCGACCGATACCACCCCGGCCCCATCGAGCAGTTGCTTGGATAGCCCCTTAGAAACCTTACGGCCCGGCGCGCCATCGACGGCGGTCGAGGCGAGCTCAGCGAGACGCACCCGCTCAGACAGCCAGCGCTCCTCATAGGAGGCCAGCGACGGCGCAAGGATCAGCAATTGGGACAGAACCACGAACAGACAGGTCAGAATCAGCAGACGTGAAGACAGACCCCCTGGCCAGAAGAACCGCCGGGCGTTGCGCGCGGGACTGGTTACCCGCGCAGGCTTAAGGTCTGGAGCGGCGTCCGCCATGCTCCTTCATTACTTCAAGCAAGCCGTTTGAGCAATGAAACCAAAAATCGCGTTCGGGCGGAGAACAGAAGCGGCGTGAAATATTGCCCCGCCAACCGCTTATTGATCTCTCCCCGCGTCGGATAGGGGGCGATGATCGAGGTCATGGCGGTGAGCTTGAGCTTGGAGGTCATGGCCAGAACCCAAGGCTGGATCAGGTCTCCGGCTGTGGGCCCGACAATCGCCGCGCCGAGCACTTGGCCCTTGGGCGACAGGATCAGCTTGCCCTTACCATCTGTGCGGCCCTCCGCGACGGCCCGGTCATTGCCGCTGAAATCGGCAGTGATGACCTGAATATCCGCGCCATGGAGCGCGCGAGCTTGGGCTTCGGACAGACCAACAGCGGCAATTTCAGGGTCGGTATAGGTTGCGCGGGGCACCATCAGGGCTGAGGCCTTGATCGGCTGCGCAAACAGGGCCTTGCGGATGATCAGGCCGGCATGGGCCCCGGCCGTGTGGGTAAAGCCGCCCTGCCCGCTGACATCACCAATGGCAAAGACCCGGCGATTGGTGGTTAGGAGTTGATCATCCGTCAGGATCGATCCTCGCTCATCCAGCCCGATACCGGCCAGCGACAGGTCCAGCCCCTCGACATTAGGCGCGCGGCCCGTGGCGACGAGCAGATGGCTTCCCTCGATACGCAGTTCCTGATCACCCTGCCGGTAGGATATGGCCACACCCTCAGCCGTAGGTGACACAGCCGTGGCCTTGGCTCCTTGGCGCAGGTCCACCCCATCGGCGCGCACGGCCTCGATGACAATGGCGGCGAGATCGGCATCTTCACGCGGCAAGGCGCGGTCGGCTTCGAGGACCGTGACCTTGGTGCCAAGACGCGCAAAGGCCTGACCCAGTTCCAACCCGATCGGACCCGCACCCAAAATGATCAGGTGGCTGGGCTGCTCGGTCAGTTCAAACAGGGTCTCGTTGGTCAGATGGGGCGTCGTCTCCAGTCCCGGGATCGGCGGCAGCTTGGGCCGTGAGCCGGTGGCAATGACGATCTTGCGGGCCTTGACCCGGACATCACCGCCCTGAACCGTGTCTTCACCCACAAACCGTGCAGTTTCGCGCACGACGGTGCAGCCGAGGCCCTCGAACCGCTCTTGGCTGTCATGCGGCGCAATGGTGGCGATGGCCCGGTGGACGTGGGCCATGACAGCAGCAAAGTCGATCTGGGGTTCTGCTGCAGATGTGATGCCCAGATCGCCGGGCGAGCGCAGGGTGTGGGCGACCTTAGCCGCAGCAATCAGAGCCTTAGACGGCACGCAGCCATAGTTCAGGCAGTCGCCGCCCATCTCGCCCTTTTCAAACAGGACGGTCTTGAGGCCCAGCTGTGCCGCGCCAGAGGCAACCGACAGACCGCCCGACCCTGCGCCAATGACAACGATGTCGGCATGGATGGTCCGGCTCATGCGGCCTCTCCAGACTTGCGGAACCGGCGCAGCACCACCGGCAGCAGCGACAACAGACCAAGACCGACGAGGGGCAAGAGCACATGAGGCTCAAAGATCACCCGCAGGTTCGGCTCTTGCCCCGAGGCAAAGACCTCGCCCAGTCCAGAACCCAAGCCCGAATAGACCAATGAGCCGGGAAGGATGCCCAGCACAGTGGCGGACAAGAATGTCCGTAGAGGAATATCGACAAATCCCGCCGCCAGATTGACCAGCCAGAACGGCATGACCGGGATCAGGCGAAGGGTCAGGATGTAGGAAAAGGCGTCGCGCCGGACCCCTTCTTCGATCTTAGAGATGGTAGACCCCGCCTTACCCCGCAGACTGTCGCCCACGGCCGAACGACAGACCATGAAGATCACAGCCGCACCCAAGCTTGCGCCACTGGCGGCAGCGGCAGCACCAAGCCACGGTCCAAACAGGAACCCGCCACTCAGGGTCATGACCAAGGCCCCCGGCAGCGACAGGCTGACCACCGCCACGTAGATCAGGATATAGAGGCCAAAACTCAGCGCCGGATGTAAGGCGACAAATCCCTGCAACTGGTCCCGCCGCGCCTTAAGCTCTTCAAGGCTGAGATGGTCTGCAAGTCCGGTGGCGAACACCGCCGCAACCGCCAAGGCGATTATGATAAGCGGGCCAAATCTCTTGATCCATTTCATGCCTGTCATCCTTTTAGGCCATCGCGGCATTGAATAGCGTTGGGACATCCCGACGACCACATAAAAATGAGAGACATCTCATTTTTATGTCTGGCCGACCGCCTGGGTCACGCTGGTAAAGCCGTCCGCCTTGAGGCGAGCGGCAAGGTCACGCTTTATCACGCTGATCAGACCCGGACCCGAATAGGCCATGGCTGAATAGAGTTGAACAGCACAGGCCCCAGCTCTGATCTTGGCATAGGCGTCTGCGCCAGAGGCAATGCCGCCCGCGCCGATCAGGGCGACACGCCCCGCCGCGACCTCGTGGAACCGTCGCAGCATATGGGTCGACAGCGTCATCAAGGGCGCCCCCGACAGGCCGCCGGTCTCCGCCTTCCAGATCGACTGCAGACCCTCGGGCCGGGAAATGGTGGTGTTGCTGACAATGATGCCGTTCAGGCCGTGGGCCAACACGCTCTCAACGATGCTCTCGACCTCGCCCTCTTCCAGATCGGGTGCGACCTTGAGCAGGACCGGCACATCAGCCGAGGAGGCAATCAGCGCCGCACGGGCCTGCGCCAAACGGCCCAGCAACTCGTCCAATGCCGCCTTGGTCTGCAGGGCGCGCAATCCCGGCGTATTGGGCGAGGAAATATTGACCGTGAAATAGTCGGCCAAGCCCCAAAGGCGCTCTAAGCCGGTCACATAGTCGCCGATCCGGTCGCCGCTGTCCTTATTGGCCCCAATATTGGCCCCGACGACGCCCGCCGCCTTAGGCCGAACCGACAGGCGCTGAGCGAAGGGCTCAAGGCCGCCATTGTTAAAGCCCATCCGGTTGATGACGGCCCGGTCTTGGGTCAGACGAAAAAGCCTTGGGCGGGGATTGCCCGCTTGCGCCAAAGGGGTCACGGTGCCGCACTCGACAAAGCCAAAGCCCGCCCGCAGCATGGCCACCGGGGCCTCGGCATTCTTATCAAAGCCTGCAGCCAGACCCACCGCATTGGGCAGGGCCAGAGACCCGATCTGGGTGGCAAGCACGGGATCATCCCGCGTCATCTGCTGCGGGCCAAGGCCTGCGGCCAAGGCGCGGATGGTGAGGTTGTGTGCATCCTCTGGATCGAGCAGGTGAAGCGCCTTGGCCCCTACCCGCGGCACGATCTCCTGCTGGCTTACTCTGAGGAACTGACCGCGCTCGAACGTGAAACCGTGGCAATGAGCGCGCGGGAATGCGGCTGGCGCTCACCACCACCACCAGCTCGACCGGCACGCCCAGTTTTTTGCCGATGTAGTTGCCCATGTCCACGTCCAGGCCGATGGGCTTGAGGTCGGTGCCAACGTAGCCGTAAGGCGCGGAATCCGTCTGCACGGCGACCTTGAGCAACTTGCGCTTCATCACCTCGTCCAGCGCATCTTGCGCATGAACGACCGACGAAACGAGCAAAGCGCAAGCGGCCAGGCTGAAACAAAAAGTGCGTTTTTTGAAATTCATGAGGATTCTCTTTGGGTTGGTTGAAAAAAGGGAGCGCGGGCTATCCGATCTTGCTGTCTGCGCGATCAAATTGGGGAGGTATGGGGCTGAGCGC
>CALFYB010000301.1 GCA_937952995.1 uncultured Caulobacteraceae bacterium | reverse complement strand
CGCAAGCAGGACATCGGATTTCAGAGCTAGCCGGTATCGCAGAAAGCTATAACCAAACATCCCCTCTTGTTAATGAGAATAGATCCGCATCACTGGGTATGATCGGAGCAGCTGGCCTCGCAGTGCTTTTGTCAGTATTGGTCCTCAATGCCTCTGGTGGAAAAGCTGACAATCGACTTTCCTTGCTTGCTCTTATTACTTTTGTCCTTTTTCTATTTGGCACGATCGGAGGATTAGGTTCTTTATTTGCAAACATTATCTCTCCTGCAATTCGCGGTTGGAACCGGATAAGTGTCTTTATTGGTTTTGCCGCCATTACAGCAGCCCTGATTGTGATTGAGACTTTCACTAAGCGATACTTTTCTTCTCACCACTTCAAAATCGCTTCGGCAACTATCGCAGCGATCCTTGTTGTTCTTGCATTCTACGACCAAACGAAGCCTGCCTGCTCGGCATGTATCGAACAAACCAGCCTTGAATTTAATCACGACCGTACTTTTGTTCAGGAAATCGAAAGGCAGATGCCGTCTGGCGCTGCGATATATCAGCTGCCCTACATGGCCTTCCCAGAAGTGCAGCCGTTGCATGAATTGCCAACATACGGTTTGATGACGGGATTTCTTCATTCAAAATCATTGCGCTGGAGTTATGCTGGAATGAAGGGCCGACCTGGCGATCTTTTTTTCCGGTCCCTCGCGCATGAGCCCATCGCCCAACAAATCGAGATCATCAAGAAAATCGGCTTTTCAGGAATATATATTGATCGACGTGGGTATGTGGACAATGGAGATGAAATCATTTCTAAGATCAAAAATGCACTTGGCTACGGGCCGTCGATTGAACACGGCGCCAAAAGAATGGTCTTCTTCCCATTAATAGGAGTTTCGCCACAACCAATCGACAATCTGTCGTCTGAAGAAATCATGCACAAAGCCACCTATTTTGTCGACCGGTTGGGAAAGCGCCATCAGGCAACTTTAGTTGACGGGATTGATTTTACTCAAGGGACATGGCCTTCATTCCTTCGAGACGTGCGCGGGCTGTCGATTGCCGAACCTTGGGGCCGTTGGTCGGATGCAAATCTTGGGGAATCCGTCCAATTTGACTTCGTTGTTCCGCTGCCAACCAAGTTTACCTTGGTGATATCTGCCAAGCCCTTTGGTCGAGATGGAACGCAGAGGGTTCAGATCCGTATCGGTGACCAGACGCACACTATAACACTTCGGCCTGACAACGCAGATATCCGTCTGCCTATTACATTGGGGGGCCATCGCGTTGATATGATAGAATTTATTCCACAAGATCCGGTTTCCCCTCAACAGATGGGACTGGATGGCGATGGGCGCAGACTCGGGGTCGGTTTTAATCGTCTGCGGTTTGAATAGGAACGAACCGCACACCTTTGTTACCACTAGCGCGGTGCCAGACATCGAAGATGTAGCGGCTATGGCGACATCCTTTGGCCAGCCGGGCCTTCCTTTTGCGGGCCTATGGGTCGCGGACTTCACCTACATCCGGGTGTCAACCGGGTTCTGCTTCGTCGCGGCTATTCTGGATGCCTGTAGCCGCAAGGTTGTCGGATATGCCCTGTCACAGCGTCTCGACACGCTTCTGGCGCTGGCGGCCTTGCGCGCGGTGGGGGCGAACAGGGCTCCTCCGAAGGGCTGCATCCATCATACGGACCGCGAATGCCAATATGCATCCCAAGCCTATCGCGATGCCCTCGAGGCCGCAGGGCTAAAAGGGTCCATGAGCGGCGTCGGGAACCCCTATCACAACGCGCAGGCGGAGAGCTTCTTGAAGACACTGAAGGTCGAGGAGGTCTATCGGGCCGGATACTCGCTACAGGTCTGGGGCCCACGCGTCGCACAGAAGTTACGCGATGTGGCCAATCAACGCAGGTGCGGCTGATTCTCCACCTCAGACTGGCGCTGTTGATGGCTGACGTTGCCCCCAACTTTTATCCAGCGTGAGCAAGACTCTGGGTCTGAGTTTTGCCCATTTGGGCGGGTTGGACAACGGGGGCTGGCACGGAGCTTTGCGGGTTGCGCAGCGTCAAGCCCCGTTGCGGGGCGAAGGTTCGGGCGAACTCGGCGGGGGTCTGCCAGCCGAGGCTGGAGTGGGGGCATTCTGGGTCGGCTTTCCGGGAGCGATATAATGCCAGTCAAACTTGCGATCATCCACAAACTTCAGGATCGCGTTCGAGGTGAACTCGGTCCCATTGTCGCTGACCACCGTATGGGGCTTGCCGCGGGTGTCAAACAGGGTCGCCAGTTCCCGCGCGACCCGTGCCCCCGACAGTGAGGTGTCGGCGATAAGTGCGAGGCATTCCCGCGTGCAATCATCAACCACAGTCATGATCCTGAACCGACGGCCATCCGTCAGTTGGTCCGAGACAAAATCAAGCGACCAACGCTGGTTTGGCATCAGTGGAAGCACCATCGGGGCCCGTGTGCCCATGGCCCGCTTGCGCCCACCGCGGCGGCGCACGTGCAACTGTTCTTCGCGATAAATGCGGAACAGGCGCTTATGATTGACCTCATGGCCCTCACGCCGAAGAAACACATGGAGCCGCTGAAAGCCGAAACGCCGTCGGGCTTTGGCCAAGTCTTTAAGTCGCTCCCGCAGCACGGGATCGTCCTGTCGAACCACCTCATACCGCATGGTCATCCGGCACCAGCCGATCACCCGGCACGCCCGCCGCTCGCTCATCTCATAGCCCTGTTCGAGATGGGCGACGGCCTCGCGCCTGGCGGCGGGCGTCACCATTTTTTTTCCAAGCAGATCCTTCAGCGCGACATTGTCGAGCATCGCGTCCGCCAGCATCCGCTTCAGCCGCAAGTTCTCGTCCTCCAGCGCCTTCAGCCGCTTGGCCTCCGAAACCGTCATCCCGGAATACTTCGCCTTCCAGGCATAGAA
>CALFYB010000300.1 GCA_937952995.1 uncultured Caulobacteraceae bacterium | reverse complement strand
GAGGACGCAAACGCCAATTAACTGAGTTTATTCGCTATTCGCGAATAGCGAATAAGCTGTTAAACTAGCTTCATGAGTAGAACAATTTCCAACCCGCAAATGGTGCTGCGCCCGCAAGACGTGGTGGTTCTGCTGCGTTTGTCTTTGGGCGCAGACAGCGTGCCCACGTATGCCGCTTTGGCTGAAGAGCTCAAGCTCACGGCGTCCGAAATTCACGCGGGCGTCGACCGCGCCGTGGCCGCAGGGCTGGCCCGCAAAGACGAGTCAGGCAAGCCCGTGGTTGTGCTGGAGGCTTTGCGTTTGTTTGTACAGCATGGTGTGCGCTACAGCTTTCCGGCCACGCACGGCCCCATGGGGCGGGGCATGCCCACAGCGCATGCGGCTGCCCCACTGAACAAACTGATGGTGCAAAGCACCGAGCCCTTGCCCGTGTGGCCGCACAAAGACGGCACGATACGCGGGGTGGCGTTTTATCCGCTTTACCCCACGGTGCCCGATGCCGCCAAAAACAACCCCGCCTTGTACGAGCTGCTGGCCTTGGTCGATGCCGTGCGTGGAGGCAGCATGCGCGAGCGTGCCTTGGCCATTGCCGAGTTCATCGATCTGGCCGCTGAAAAGGCCCGCCTGAACAAGGAAATCGCCTCGTTCGCTGGCGACATCGAGCGCACGGCCAAGAAGTTGGACAATCCAGACTTCATCGCTCGGGCCCGTGAGGACGTGGTTCAAGAAAACCGTGACCGCCTCATCGAATCCCAGGCGGCTAAGGCCAAGCTGGAAGCCGCTTTGGTTCGCCTGTCTGCTATCGGTTGATCGACTGGACGCTAGGGCTTTTGGGTAAAGACCCGAAAGCCTTTGCGTTCGGCGGCGGCCAGCATTTCGGTATCGCCGCTGGTGTCACCATAGGCCGCCGTTAGGCGTAGGTCAGGACCATAGGCTTGGGTCAGGCGCGTAACCTTCTCCGCGGCGCGGCAGTTGACGCCGACGAACTTGCCCGAGACCCGGTCCTGAGCGTCAAATTCTAGCCGCGTACCGACAAGCCCCTCCGCGCCGAGCCGTTTGGCAAAAGGCGCAATCAAGATTTCCGGAGAGGCTGTGCAAATGACCCTGGTGGCCCCTTGGGTCCCCCAGCCATTCCACGCCGCTAAGGCATCAGGCCGAAAGAGTTTCGCAGCGGCGGCGCGCGCGAAGCCATCCGCTGACGCCTCCAAGGTCTTTCTATCGAGACCACCGAGAAAAATTCTGACTGCTGCCATTTTAATCAGGCCACGGTCGCGGTGGATCAGATAGGCGAGGGCGGCTGGAATCAGTTGAACCATCCCCAGCAAGAACCGAGGCGCACCGCTGCGCCAGGCCAGAAAGGCCATAAAGCTGTCCTTGACCGTTAATGTTCCGTCGAAATCGAATGCCACTAAGGCCTTATCGGATGAGGGAACGGTTGTATCGAAATCGGCCACTTGATTCTCTTTTGCCCCTCGGGACTGGTGCTGTCGGTCTTGGTCACCCATCTTTAAGGGGTCCGGCTCTCAATGTTTGGTGAAAAAGATCGACGAGCATGGCCCTAACCGCGACGAAACAGCTTCAAGGGGTTGTGATCGTGCGCGGGATCAGAGATTGTCAAGGATTAGAGCATACCCGGACTATATCTTCCTTAGTTGGTTTTGAGACTCTGTCCGGAACGTGATGTCAGCCCCTCGGGGTCGGCGTCGTAAAGTGAGAGCGATTATGACGAAAGCTGCGAGCGGCGACACGAAAAGCACGCTGTATTGCTCCTTCTGCGGAAAGAGCCAGCACGAGGTGCGCAAGCTCATTGCCGGTCCAACCGTATTCATCTGTGATGAGTGCGTTGAACTGTGCATGGATATCATCCGCGAAGAGCACAAGATCTCCTTCGTCAAATCTAAAGACGGCGTTCCGACGCCCAAGGAAATCTGTGAAGTTCTCGACGACTATGTGATCGGTCAGGAGCACGCCAAGAAGGTCTTGGCCGTCGCTGTGCACAATCACTATAAGCGCCTGAACCACGCGACAAAGAACAACGACGTCGAACTGGCCAAGTCGAACATCCTGCTGGTCGGCCCGACCGGTTCGGGTAAGACCCTGCTGGCCCAGACCCTCGCCCGCATCATCGATGTTCCCTTCACCATGGCGGACGCCACGACCCTGACCGAAGCCGGTTATGTCGGTGAGGACGTCGAAAACATCATCCTCAAGCTCTTGCAGGCCGCAGACTATAATGTCGAGCGGGCTCAGCGCGGCATCGTCTATATTGACGAGGTCGATAAGATCAGCCGCAAGTCTGACAATCCCTCCATCACCCGCGACGTCTCGGGCGAGGGCGTTCAGCAGGCCCTGTTGAAGATCATGGAAGGTACCGTCGCCTCGGTGCCGCCGCAGGGCGGGCGCAAGCATCCTCAGCAAGAATTCTTGCAGGTCGACACCACCAACATCCTGTTCATCTGCGGCGGTGCTTTCTCGGGTCTTGAGAAGATCATCTCGGGCCGGGGTAAGGGCACTTCGATCGGCTTTGGCGCGACGGTTAAGGACCCGGAAGAGCGCCGCACCGGCGAGATCTTGCGCAATGTTGAGCCTGACGACCTGCAGCGCTTTGGTTTGATCCCTGAGTTCATTGGCCGTTTGCCGGTCATTGCAACCTTGGAAGATCTGGATGAGGCCGCTTTGGTCAAGATCTTGACCGAACCTAAGAACGCGCTGGTGAAGCAGTATCAACGTCTGTTCGATATGGAAAATATCGGCCTGACCTTTACCGATGACGCGCTGAGCGCCATTGCCCGTCGGGCCATTTTGCGCCGTACCGGAGCGCGTGGTCTGCGCTCAATCATGGAAGGCATCTTGCTTGAAACCATGTACGAACTGCCGACCTATCAGGGCGTCGAAGAGGTCGTGGTCAATGGCGAGGTC
>CALFYB010000299.1 GCA_937952995.1 uncultured Caulobacteraceae bacterium | reverse complement strand
TAGGCATGTCGGACGGTTTAACGGTTCCTTTTGCCTTAGCTGCTGGACTTTCAGGAGCTGTGGCGTCAGCTAGCATTGTAACAACGGCAGGTATCGCTGAAATTGTGGCAGGATCAATTGCCATGGGTTTAGGAGGTTATTTAGCAGGCCAAACAGAACAAGAACACTACGAGTCAGAATTGAAACGCGAATACGAGGAGGTGGAACGTGTGCCTGAACGAGAAAAGCAGGAGATTAGAGACGTTTTTGCCGATTATGGATTGAGCTCAGAAGCACAAGAAATCGTCGTAGAATGTATCTCCAAAGACAAAGACAAATGGGTCGATTTTATGATGCGCTTCGAATTAGGATTAGAACGACCAGATCCGAACCGAGCCAGAAATTCAGCCTTAACCATCGGTTTATCCTATGTCGTCGGAGGTTTTATCCCTTTGATTCCCTATTTCTACGTGGAAAATCCAGTCGATGGCTTAATTTATTCTGCGGAAATAACATTGGTTGCATTACTCGTATTCGGTTATTTCAAAAGCAAAGTAACGGGGCAAAATCCATGGATGGGCTCTTTGAAAGTTGCCTCAATCGGTGCCGCAGCTGCTGCAGCCGCTTCCTCTGCAGCTCGGGCACTGGCCGCTCACTGGGCTGTCCCGCTTGTACCGGCTGGCGCGGTCACGACTGCGACCTCGACGCAGTTCCGGCCTTGGCTCCGGAGCGCGAGGCCCTGTGGGCGCGGCTGGAGGCGGCAACCTTCCTGACCCCTCAAGAGCGCCGCCGCATGGCCGGGCTGGGTGATGACGTCCCAGCGCAGGACACCGCCCAATGATGGCGCGCACGCCCACCTCGCCGCGCTGGCGGCTTGATCGGCAGATCACCACCGGGGTGATTTTGGCAGCCGTCCTCCAGACCGGAGGCCTGCTGATCTGGGCCGGCAAGGAAGCGGCGCGGGTCGACCTGATCGAGCGTCGGCTGGAGGGCCAGTCCACCGTCTCCGAACGGCTTGCCCGCCTTGAAGAACAGGTGGCTGGAGCGCGCGCCGCCTTGGAGCGGGTCGAGCGCAAGCTGGACCGGGCGGAGGTGCACTGATGGCAGAACCCTTTCAAGGCGATCTGCAGATCGAGGGCTATGCCTCCCTGTTCTGGACCCGCGATCTCAATGACGACGTGACCGCCGCCGGAGCCTTCGCCGCCTCCCTGCGCCGCACGGGTCCTGAGGGACTTCGGATGCTGCACCAGCATGACAGCCGCGCACCGATTGGGGTCTGGGACCTGGCCAGAGAGGATCATCGCGGCCTGTTCGTCCGGGGGCGGATCTTGGGCTTTAGTCCAGAAGCCCGCCTTTGCGCCGCGCTGGTCCGGGCCGGAGCCCTTGATGGCCTGTCCATCGGTTTTCGCGCCCTGAAGGCCCGCCCGGACGATAGCGGGCGGCTACGTGTGCTCACCGAGGTGGAGCTTTGGGAGGTGTCGATCGTGACCTTCCCCATGCTGCCCCAAGCCCGGATCAGCCAGATCCAGACCCTTCAAGATCAGGCGGCCTAGGCCCCCAGATCGCCCCCAGATCGCCCCGAGTTCGCCCCCCTGTCTCCCGACAGTCCGACCCCTTCTCAACCCCTGGAGTAACCATGACCCAAGAAAATAAGCAGGTCGCCCATTCGCCTGAAACCCGCGCTGCCCTGCACGAGGTGCTGGCGACCTTTGAGGCCTACAAGGCCAGCAATGACCAACGACTCGGTGCCATCGAGACCAAACGTGCCGACGTCCTGCTCGAAGAAAAACTAGCGCGCATTGACGCTAGCCTTACCGCCGCTCAGGGCCGATTTGATCGTGCCTCTGCGGCCCTTCGCCGTCCGTCCATGGGCGGTGATCCGCGCCTCGCCGAACCCGACGAACGCAAGGCTGCTTGGGACGGCTATGTGAAGTCCGGCGCGGTTGCTGCGTCTCTGCTAGAGGCCAAGGGCCTGTCGGAGGCAAGCGCCACTGCGGGCGGCTATCTGGCCCCGCCGGAGTTGGAACAACAGATCTTGCGCCGCTTGGCCATTGCCAGCCCCATGCGCGACATCTGTCAGGTTCAGACCATCGGCGGATCGGTCTATCGCAAACCGGTTTCCACCGCAGGCGTGACGGCGAACTGGGTCTCTGAGACTGCAACGCGGCCAGAGACGGCCGCTCCAACGCTGGACATCATCGATTTCCCGGCCAGCGACCTCTATGCCTCGCCCGCAGCAACTCAGGCCCTGCTCGATGATGCCATGGTCAATATGGATGAGTGGTTGGCGTCAGAGGTTGAGGACGCCTTTGCCGCCCAAGAGACCACGGCGTTCATTTCCGGGGATGGGGTCAATAAGCCCAAGGGACTGCTGAGCCATACCATCGTGGCCGATGCGTCTCATGCTTGGAACAAGATTGGCTATTTGGCGACCGGCATAGACGCGGCCTTTCCGGCCAGCAACCCGACCGACAAGCTGATCGATCTGGTCTATGCGCCCAAGGTCCAGTTTCGACCCAATGGCCGGTTCATGATGAACCGAAAGACGGTGTCAGCGGTCCGTAAGTTCAAAGATACCACCGGCAACTATATCTGGAACGCGGCGCTGCAGCCGGGGGCTTCAGCCACCTTGCTCGGCTATCCCGTGGCCGAGATTGAGACCATGCCGGATGTGGCGTCAGGCAGTTTTTCCGTGGCGTTCGGCGACTTTCAGCGCGGCTATCTGATCGTGGATCGGGCGGGCATTCGGGTCCTGCGCGACCCCTATTCGTCCAAGCCAAATGTGCTGTTTTACACCACCAAGCGCGTCGGCGGTGGGGTGCAGAACTTTGACGCGATCAAGCTGCTGAAGTTCGCCGTCAGCTAAATCCTTGCCTCCCCCAACTGTCTTCGCATCCGGCTTCGGTCGGGTGCGAAGGCTTCTTTGATCCTTTGACCAGGACCCCTCCCATGACCCTTCAAGTCCTCGTGCCCCCTGCGGCCGAGCCCGTTTCGCTGGATGAAGCCAAGGCGGTCCTTCGCGTTACGGACGGTGCAGAAGATGCCCTGATCCTTCGGCTGATCCGCGCCGCGCGCCAGCGGATCGAGGCGGCGCTTGGCTTGAGCCTGATCACCACCACCTATGTCGAGACGCTCGATCTGTGGCGCGATCAAGTGACGCCAAACGGCTATGTGCGCCTGCAAAGGGGCCCGCTTCTCAGCGTCGTTTCGGTTCAAGTTGCCAATCAGGACGGCGACTTTGAGACGGTTGACCCGTCCCGCTACCGCCCGCGTCTCGACAGTCGGCCGGGGCTGATCATGCCCTTAAGCGCAGGGCTGCCCGAGCCTGCACAGCCGGTTTGTGGCATCGAGATCACCTATCGCTGCGGCTTTGGCGACATGGCGGAGACTGTGCCGGAACCCTTGCGCCAAGCGATCCTGGCCTTGGTGGCCCATAGTTTTGAGCATCGCGAGGCGGCGGACCTTCCGCTCGCCCTCGTCGAGCCTTGGCTTGCGCCCTATCGGCGGGTGCGGCTGTGATCGCGTCTCGCCGCGTCCTTGCGACCCTCTTTGCGGTCGCAGAGGCCTCAACCCCCTTTGGCGGTCAGGCACGCAGTTGGACCCCTTTGGCCACCCTGTGGGTGAGCCTGTCGCCGATCAGCACCAGCCTCGTCGCCAACCCTAATCAGCCCCCGCAGCGGCGCGAGCAGGTGAGGGCGCAGGCGCGGGACATGGCCATCGTCTCGGCCGGTCAGCGGCTTTCCATCGGAGCCCGCCACTGGCGGATCACGGCTGTCGATCGCGGCCAGCCCCAGCCCGGCCTGATGGTCCTTGATCTTGAAAGCGACGCCACATGAGCCTTGATCCCGAACGGGCCCTGCAACAGGCGCTGCTGACCAAACTCAGGGCCAATCCCGATCTGGTGGCTCTGCTCGGCACGCCGCCGAGGGTCTATGACGAGCCGCCCACCGATCCGGTCTATCCCTATGTCAGCCTAGGTCGCAGCGAGACCCGGCCCTGGGGCGGCCTCGATAGCGAGGGGCTGGAGCATGTCCTGAGCCTGACGGTGGTGTCGGTCTTTGGCGGCTCGGAAGAGGCCAAGGCGGTGATGGCGCTGGTGCGGCTCAGCCTGCATGGGGCCAGCCTTACGCTCGACGGTCACCGCCTGATCAATCTGCGCGTCACCTATGCCGACCTGTTTCGGGCGGCAGATTGGCGCTCGACCTACGGCGTCCTGCGCTTGCGGGCCGTTACCGAACCCCTCGATCTCACATCCTAAAGGAGCCCCTCATGGCGGCGCAAAAAGGCAAGGACATCCTGCTCAAGATCGGCGATGGAGCCCCCTCAGAGAGCTTCACCTCCGTCGCGGGCCTTCGGGCGCGGACCCTGTCGCTCAATGCCAAATCGGTGGATGCCACAGATTCCGACAGCACCGGCCGCTGGCGCGAATTGCTAGCGGGGGCCGGGGTCCGATCGGTCGCGGTCAGCGGGTCAGGGGTCTTTCGTGACAGTGCCGCTGACGCCCTCGTGCGCGATGCGTTTTTTGCGCAGGACGCGCGCAATTGGCAGCTGATTATCCCAGACTTTGGCACCCTCAAGGGGTCGTTCCTGATCGCCAGTCTGGACTATGCCGGGGATCATGAGGGCGAGGTGACCTTCGCCCTGTCGCTGGCCTCGGCCGGTCCCGTCACCTTTACAGCGCTCTTGTCATGAGCGGTCTGGTTGCGAACCGCGCAAGAGGTCAGGTGATCCAATCGGTCGGCGGTATCCCCCGGCGGCTCTGCCTGACGCTCGGAGCCTTGGCCGAGTTGGAAACGGCCTTTGGCCTAGACGGTTGGGAGGCCCTGTCCGAGCGCCTGCGTATCCTGTCAGCCAAGGACATGTTGCTGGTCCTCGCGGCGCTCCTGCGCGGCGGTGGTGAGGATCAGGCCGCAGTCGACCTTCCCAACCTTTCCGTCGATTTTCGCGAGGCTGCGCTGGCGGTCGCAGCGGCCTTTATGGCGGCGGGCGAGGCGTGAGCCCTTGGCCTGATCTGCTGCGGCTTGGCGTCCTTCGTCTTGGTCTGTCGCCGGAAGATTTTTGGCGGCTGTCCTTGGCCGAATGGCGCGCCCTGACCGCCGCGCCGCCCATCGACGCGCCCCTTAGTCGCCCTGAATTTGAGGCCCTCCTCGCCCTCTATCCGGATCAATGAGCATGAGCACACCTTCAGACTTTCCCGGCGCCAATGGCCTTGGCGGCCTGATGTCTCAAACCGCAGAGGCCGCAGCGGCGCTGGAGTCCCTCAAGGTCCCGGCCCAAAGCGCGGCCAACGCCATTGACGAGGCCTTTTCCCGCGCCGGCAGCAGCCTTGCCCACAGCCTCACCCGCGCCGCTGCCGATGGGCGCATCAGTCTGCAAGAGCTGGCACGCGGTGTGCTCGACGCCGTCAATGCTGCGGCAGGGATCGGCTCGGGTGGCAAGGGCGGCGGCGGTCTTGGCGATATCCTGTCCAAGGTCCTGATCCAGAGCTTTGCCGGTGCCCGCGCGGACGGCGGACCGGTGACGGCGGGCGGGGCCTATCTGGTCGGCGAGCGCGGCCCTGAAATCTTCCGTCCCCAGTCCAGCGGCATGATCGACGCGTCAAGTTCCGGCGGTTCTGGGGGCATGACCGTCAATATCGCCGTCAGCCCCTCGGACGGAGGGCTTCTGCGCTCTGATGCACAACTGGCTCAGGCCTTGGCGCGGGCGGTTTCGCTCGGTGCCCGCAAACTCTAGGAGCAGCACGCCATGGCCTTTCATGATCTGAGATTGCCCGCCCGTCTGGCCTTTGGCTCCAGCGGCGGGGTTGAACGGCGCACAGAGGTGGTGACCTTGGCCTCTGGCTTTGAGCGCCGCTCGACGCCCTGGGCCCATGGTCGCCGCCGCTATCTGGTCGGGGCGGGCATTAGGTCGCTGGATGATGTCGCGGCCCTGACCGCCTTCTTTGAGGCGCGGCGCGGGCGGCTTCATGGCTTTCGGTTCAAGGACTTTGCCGACTGGAAGTCCTGCGCCCCGTCCCAGACGCCTGCCCCGACTGACCAAAGCCTTGGTCTAGGCGATGGTACCACAACCCGCTTTGCCCTGATCAAGCGCTATGGCTCGGGCGTGGATGCCTATGTTCGTATACTGACAAAGCCGGTTCTTGGCACCTTGCGCGTGGCCGTGGCGGGCCGCGAACTGAACGGCTCGGCCTTTAGTCTCGACGCCTTGACCGGGGCGGTGACCCTGTCATCAGCGCCCGCCACGGGGGCCGCTGTCACGGCAGGCTTTGCCTTCGACACGCCCGTGCGGTTCGACACCGACCGGCTGGATGTGACCCTCGAGGGGTTCGAGGCAGGCCGGATGGTCG
>CALFYB010000298.1 GCA_937952995.1 uncultured Caulobacteraceae bacterium | reverse complement strand
TCTAAATCTTCCCCCTCTGGGGGAAGTACCGGCGAAGCCGGGGTAGGGGGTTTCTAGGCACCGGCCTTTTTCGCAAAGGCCCAGGCCGTGTCGCCCAGAACCGGAACGCGCTCGCCCATGGCGATGGCATAGGGCGACGAGGCGGTGCCATCACGCACCCGGCCTGCAATGCCCTGACAGATGCCGCCAAGCCGGAACAGGTTGTAGGCGAAGAACCAATCGAGATTGGGTAGGCCCGAACGGTTGGTCGCGGCGCAATAGCGCTCCACGGCCTCTTCGATCGAGGGAATGCCCGCAGCCTTCAGGTCCATCTGCGCCAGTCCGCCGCGCTGATCGGACGGCATGACCCACTGCATCAAGAAATAGGTGAAGTCGGCCAAGGGATTGCCTAGCGTCGATAGCTCCCAGTCCAGCACGGCCAGAACGCGGTTCTCGGTTGGATGCAGGATCATGTTGTCTAGACGATAGTCGCCATGGACGATTGAGGTCATGTCATCCTCGGGCGCGCTTTGCGGCAGGAAGTCCATGAGGTTGTTCATCGAAGGGATGACCTGGGTCTCAGAGGCCCGGTACTGCTTGCTCCAACGGTCGATCTGGCGCGAGAAATAGTTCCCCGGACGGCCATAGTCGGCCAAGCCGATGGCGGCATAGTCGGTATTGTGCAGGGCCGCGAGCGTGTCGATCTCAGCGTGATAGATACCGGTCCGGTCCGCAGGCGTGCTGTCTTCGAGACGGCCGTCCCAGAGGATGCGACCCTCAACCATGCCCATGACATAGAACATGGTGCCCAGAACGCTCTCATCGGTGCAAAGCGCATAGGCCTTGGCGACGGGGAAGTTGGTCTTGTTCAGACCCGAAATGACCTTGAACTCGCGGTCCACAGCATGGGCCGACGGCAAGAGCTTGCCGGGGGGCTTGCGGCGCAAAACATAGCGCTGGTTGGGGGTGATCAGCTGATAGGTCGGGTTGGACTGACCACCCTTGAACTGGCGCACCTCGAGCGGACCGGCATAGTCCTCGACATTGGCCTGCATCCAGTTGGCCAGCGCGGCCTCGTCGATCCGATGACGCTCATCGACGTCCTTGGTGCCGGAAAAGGCGTCTTGAGGGGCTTCTACGGCGGCCATGTGGTTTCTCCCGATCACTTGTTGGGCTGGAGTTTAACGATGGAGCCTTGCGAGACAAGGCCCCAAGGGCGGCA
Source organism: uncultured Caulobacteraceae bacterium (assembly GCA_937952995.1). Lineage (GTDB taxonomy): Bacteria > Pseudomonadota > Alphaproteobacteria > Caulobacterales > Caulobacteraceae > CAISGS01. The sequence continues at coordinate 3,797 of CALFYB010000298.1, read as the reverse complement.
ATTGCGAGGAACTAGAGGGCGCGCCAACCAATATCGGTGCGGTGAAAGCCTTCGGGCCAGTCGATCTTGGCGATGGCGTCATAGGCCTTGGCGCGCGCCTCGGTCAGGTCCACACCGCGCGCACAGACATTGACCACTCGGCCTCCGGCGGCGCGAAGGCTGCCATCGGCGGTGCGCTCTGTTCCAGCGTGGAAGATCGCCACGTCGGGCCCAAAATCCTGCTCAAGTCCTTTGATAACTGACCCCGTAACCGGCGCGTCGGGATAGCCCGGCGCAGCAAGCACCACGCAGATCGCAGCCTCATCATGCCATTGCGGTGCATCAAGCTGAGCCAATGTGCCCGTGGCCGCAGCCAGCAGATAGGGCACAAGATCACTCTTCAGGCGCAGCATCAGCACCTGACATTCAGGATCACCAAAGCGGGCATTATATTCAACGAGCTTTGGCCCTGTCGGCGTCAGCATCAGACCGGCATAGAGCACGCCGCGATAGGGGTGACCCTCGGCGGCCATTCCGGCAACGGTCGGGGCGATCATCTTCTGCTCAGCCTCGGCCATGAGCGCTGGGGTCAGGATCGGAGTGGGCGAATAGGTGCCCATGCCGCCGGTATTGGGGCCCTTATCGCCATCAAATGCGCGCTTATGGTCCTGCGCCACGCCAAACAGCATGGCGGTCTGGCCATCGCTGAGGGCAAAGAGTGAGGCCTCTTCACCGGTCATGAACTCTTCGATCACCACGCGCGCCCCGGCCTGACCAAAGCGTCCGCCCAGCATGTCGTCAATCGCCGCCTCAGCCTCCGCGCGGGTCTCGGCGATAACCACGCCCTTGCCCGCCGCCAGACCATCGGCCTTGATCACATAAGGGGCCTCAAAGCCGTCCAGGAACGCCTTGGCCGGGTCTGCAGCCTCAAACACGCCATAGGCGGCGGTGGGAATATTATGGCGAGCCGTAAAGTCCTTGGTGAAGGCCTTTGAGGTCTCTAACTGCGCCGCTTCTTGGGTCGGGCCAAAGCAGGCAATACCAAGTTCCGCCAGCCGATCCGCCAGACCGCGCTCGAGCGCCGATTCAGGCCCAACCACGACCAGATCGGCCGCGATCTCTTGCGCCAGAGCCACGAGCGCCTCGACATCCGTGACCTTGATCGGGCGGGTTTCGCAGAGGGACGCGATGCCCGGATTGCCCGGTGCCGTCACCAGACGCTTAACCAGCGGCGACTGGGCGATCTTCCAAGCTAGGGCGTGTTCGCGGCCGCCCGATCCGACGAGAAGAATGTTCATAGTCCTGCCTTTGGCGTGCAGGGCGGCAGGCGTCAAGTCGGGCTGATCGACGAGGGCCTGCGGAACCCTTTGCCCTTGGCTTGGCTTGGCCTCTATAGTCGGCCCATGACTGACTCTGCGTCCAATGCTGCGGCCTTTTCGGTCTCCGAGCTCGCCTTCTCTCTGAAGCGGACCTTGGAGGATGCCTATGGCCATGTGCGGCTGCGCGGTGAGGTGTCAAAGGTCACGCGCCACAGTTCCGGCCATGTCTATCTGACCCTCAAGGATGATAAGGCCGCCATTGATGGGGTGATCTGGAAGGGCGTCGTGCGCGGCCTTGCCTGTCAGCCTGAGCAGGGGCTTGAGGTCATTGCGACCGGCAAGATCACGACCTTCCCGGCCTCTTCGAAATATCAGATCGTCATCGACAGTTTGGAACCGGCGGGCATTGGGGCCTTGCTGGCGCAATTGGAGCGGCTGAAGGCTAAGCTACAGTCTGAGGGTCTGTTTGATCCGGCCAAGAAGCGCCCGATCCCCCAGATGCCAGCCGTCATCGGCGTCATTACTAGCCCGACCGGGGCCGTGATCCGAGACATCCTGCATCGCATCCGCGAACGCTGGCCCTGTCATGTTCTGGTCTGGCCTGTGGTCGTGCAGGGCGATCAGGCCGCGCAGCAGGTCGCCGCCGCCATTGCCGGTTTCAACAGCTTGGGTCCTGACAGCAAGGTCCCGCGCCCTGATATCCTGATCGTGGCCAGGGGCGGTGGATCGGTCGAAGACCTCTGGGCCTTTAATGACGAGGCCTTAGCCCGCGCCGTGGCGGCCAGTGATATTCCCGTCATCTCGGCCGTCGGGCACGAGACCGACACGACCTTGATTGATTTTGTCTCAGACCGCCGTGCCCCGACCCCTACAGCGGCGGCCGAGATGGCCAGCCCCGTGTTGGCAGAGCTGAAAGCCGCCGTGATGGATCTGGACCGCCGGTTGATGCGGGCTGGGGGGCGGCTCCTCGAAGATCGCAGGGTGCGCCTGTCGGCCACCAGCCGAGGCCTGCCCCGTCCAGCGGACCTGTTATCCGTTGCCAGCCAGAGGTTTGACCTTTCAGCCGGACGGCTCAATGCCGCGCTCGAGCGCAATGTCAGCCTGCATGACCGCGACCTGATGCGGTTTGCGGCGCGCCTGACGCCAAGCCTTCTGGACCGCCCTCGCCGCTTGAAGGCCGAACGTCTGCACGATCTTGCCAGCCGCTTGGGTCTGGCCACCCGCCGCGCAGCGGATCAGGCCGAGCGCCGGGCCAGATTGCCTGATCTGGCCGCACGCATGACTGGCGCGGTGGAACGGCGGCTCTCGGCGGCTTCGGAGCGGCTATCGGGTCTTGATAAGCTGCGGCTCTCGCTTGATCCCAACCGCCCGCTGGAACTGGGCTTTGCCCGCGTGCACCATGCTGATGGCACCTTGGCCAGAAGCGGCGCGGAATTGGCTCAGGGCGAGGCCGTTCGACTGGTCTTTGCCCATGACAGCCGCCAAGCCCTGATCAGCGATGGGGCATCGCAGGCCATAAAACCACCAAAAACCTTGGCCAAAAAGCCATCTGATGGATCACAAGGCAGCCTGTTCTAGACCTTATGCGCCTAAGGGTTTAAAAGGATGACATGAACGCTTTCGACAGAGATCAGATTTCAAAGGCCGGAGAGCCCGCTGTCCTCCATTACGGGGACGGTGAGTTCGTTGTCATGAAGCCCGGTGCCTTTGTTTTTTGCGCCGTCACCGGTCAAAAAATCCCATTAGAGGCGCTGCGTTACTGGAACCCGATTACGCAGGAAGCCTATGCCGGACCGGAGCAGGCCTTGGCCCGGTGGCAGGCGTTGAACCCTAAAAATTAGGGTTTGTGCGGCCTTGCCGTCAGAGCAGCATGGTCGCTGATTGTTTTATTTTTAATCGTTACAGTTGCTACTTACATTAGACAACGTGTAACTATTTGGCCGTAAAACGGTTCGAAAATATGAAAGCCGAGTTGGATGAGCCCATGCCGCCCAACCCATTTTCGGAATTTGATTGGTCTCGTGGACCCTTGGAGCGACTAAAACCATGAGTGCCAAACTTGGTGCGCTGCGCGTATTGTTGATCGATGATAATGCCAATATGCGCTCAATCATTGCCGCCATCTTGGACGGTGTCGGCATCAAAGATGTCCGGCAAGCTAAGGATGGCGAGGTCGGCCTTGGTATTTTGCGTGAATGGCCCGCCGATATTGCGATCATCGACTACCTGATGAGCCCAATCGATGGGCTGGAGTTTACCCGCAAGATTCGTCAGGGGCGCGGCGCTTTAAATAACCAACTGCCCATCATTATGGTGACTGGATATGCGGACCGTGTTCGGGTTCTTGAAGCGCGAGACGCTGGGGTGACCGAACTGGTGGTTAAGCCCGTGACGGCCACCGCGGTCCTGTCTCGGCTCAATCAAGTGATCTACAAGCCAAGATCGTTTGTTCGAACTGAAGATTATTATGGTCCAGACCGCCGACGCCGGAGTGACCTC